>NZ_JBHVDX010000188.1:0-20759 GCF_042802555.1 Streptomyces sp. NPDC057474
CCCCTGAAAGCAGGGGCGCGGGGAACCGCGCGAGTAACCACGACGGATCCGCGGCTGGGGGGGGGGCGAAGGCGCAGCCCCTGGAGGATGGGACGTGGATGGGACGGGTAGGGGCGGCGGGGGCGACCTACAACCGCCCGATATCCCCGCGAGGCATCCGCGGCGCCCGCCGAGCCGGCACCCGACCCGACAGCAGAATCAATCGGGCCGCCCGATGCCGCTGCCCCTCATACGGCTCCAACAACGCCAACATCACGGAGTCATCCGCATCCCGATCCCCCGCCAACGCGAACCCCACGATCCCCGGCAGATGCAGATCCCCCACGGTCACCGCGTCCGCCGCCCCATGACTCCGCTGGACGGTCTCCGCCGAGGTCCACGGCCCGATCCCCGGCACCAACTCCAGCCGCGCCTGCGCATCGACCGGCGACATCCCCACGGCCTCCTCCAGCCGCCCCGCCACCCGAACCGCCCGCAGAATCGTCGACGCCCGCTTGTCGTCGACCCCGGCCCGATGCCACTCCCAGGACGGAATCAGCGCCCACTCCCGCGCCCCCGGCATCACACACATCCGCCCAGGCGCGGGCCCCGGCGCCGGCTCCCCGAACTGTCGTACGAGCAACCGCCACGCCCGGTACGCCTCGTCCGTCGTGACCTTCTGTTCCAGCACCGACGGAATCAACGACTCCAGGACCAGCCCGGTCCGCGTCAGCCGCAACCCCGGCCGCCGCCGCCAGGCCGTCGCCACGACCCGATGCCGAGGCACGAAGACGTCGGGCTCGTCCGACGCCCCGAGCATCGAAGGCAACCGGTCGAGCAGCCACTCGCCTCCGGGCCCCCACGCCTCTGCCTCGACGACCCCACCCCGCATCGCGACCCGCAGAGTCCCGGCCCCCACCGGCGTACGACTGGCCCGCCACACGGACCCGTCCGGCATCGCCCGGAAGGTCGGATCCCCGGGCCCGCGCCGAAGCGGCCCCAGCACCAGCCCCAGATCGAGCGGCCCTTCCGGAGTCCAAGCCCGCCGCCGCCCTGCGGCACCCCCCTGCCGAGGCACCCCACCGGGCACGACGACATCCCCACCCCGCACAGTCGTACGAGTGGGCCGCTGAACAAAACGTCCGGCCACGAGGAGGTCCTAGGTGGTGATGCGGTGCCTTGTGCGAGCGATGCTTTGCGAGAGCGCTGCCTTGCGAGGACGACGCCTTATGAGCCTAGGGGCCCGCAACGCCTTCAGGGGCGCGGAGCTGTATCGATTTGCGGCTCCGCAACGTGGGCGCGATCAGCCACAACGAACCCGCGCCCGCCCACCGAACCCGATCCACCCCGACCGTGGGCGCCCCGACCCAGCCCCGACGTCACCGAACCTCGATGAACGACGAAGCCTCCCGCTCGGCGCGAGCCGCAGGCATGACCGCCGCGTGCCCCACAGCAACCGCCCCCATCGGATCCCACCCCTCCGGCAGCCCCAGCACCCCCCGCACGACATCCCGGCAGAACATCGTCGAGGACACCCACGCGGACCCCAGCCGCTCCCCGGCCAGCGCGACGAGGAAGTTCTGCACCCCGGCCCCGGCGGCGACGACGAACATCTCCCGCTCGGCGGCATCCCGCCGCGCGTCCCCGTACGTGTGGGACCCGTCCATCACGAGACACGGCACCACCAGATACGGCGCGTCGCGCAGCACATCCCCGCGCCGCACCCGCTTCGCGATGGACTCCTCGCTCTTGCCGTCCCGCCGCAGGTCCGCGATCCACGCGTCCCGCATGGCGTCGAGCAGCCGCACCCGCGACTCCTCGGACTCCAGCAGCACGAACCGCCACGGCGTCGTGTGATGCGGCGCCGGCGCGGTCACCGCGGCGGCCACGGCCCGCCGTACCGCCCCGGGGTCGACCGGCTCGTCCGTGAACGCCCGTACGGTACGCCGCTGGGTCACCGCCAGTCGTACGGCCTCGGAGGTGCCGAGCCGGAACATGTCGTCCCGCGCTCCCCGGACCAGCGCCCGCGTCCCCTCGCCGTCGTCCTCGGCCACGACATGCCCCAGCCCTCGTACGACGGCGACGGGAAGCCCGGCGGCCTTGCCCTTCACCAGGTCACCGGCGGCGGCCAGCTCGTCGGCGGTGGCGACGACGGTCGCGCTGAGCGGATTGCCGTGCGCGTCGGTGCCGCCCCGCAGGTCGTCGAGGACCCGCACGCCGGCCGCCCCGATGGCGACGTCCGTCAGCCCGCTGCGCCAGGGTCGCCCGAACGTGTCGGTGACGAGGACGCCGACCTCGGCCCCGAGCGCGTCCCTGATGCCGTCCCGGATCGCCCGCGCGGAGGCGTCGGGGTCCTCGGGCAGCAACAGCACGGTCCCCGGAGGAGTGTTGGAGGCGTCGACCCCGGCGGCGGCCATCACGAGCCCCTGCCGGTTCTCCACGATCCGCAGCGCCCCGCGCCGCGCCACCACCCGCACGGTCTCGGCGTCGATCGCGGCCTCCCGGTCGACCGCCTCGACGACCCGTCCCTCCGCCTTGGACACGATCTTCGACGTGACGAGCAACACGTCCCCGTCGACCAGCCCCGGCTCGGCCGCGGCGACGAGCTTCGCGAGATCGTCCCCCTTCTGCACCTCGGGAATGCCGGCCAGGGCCCAGACCCGGTAGCCGGTACCGGGCGGCACGTCTGTCGAGATCTCCCCGCTCACGCTCCCCGCACCTCCTCCGCAAGCACCAGCGCCTCGCGCGCCATCGCCGCCGTCGCGTCCAGGTCGGTCATCATCAGCGGCACGGCACGGCACCGTATCCCGGCGGTCCCGACGCGCTCGACGACGCCCGCGTCGACGGTGTCGACGAGCCAGCCGTCGAGCAGCCCGGAGCCGTAGTGCTCGGCGACGGCCGCGGCCGTGGACTCGACGCCGACGGCGGCGAGGACCTTGTCGGCCATACCGCGCACGGGCGCGTCGCCGACGATGGGGGAGAGGCCGACGACCGGCACCCCGGCCTCGGCGATCGCCTCCCGGATGCCGGGCACGGCGAGGATGGTGCCGACGGAGACGACGGGGTTGGACGGCGGGAAGAGGATCACGTCCGCCTCGGCGATGGCCTCCAGGACCCCCGGCGCCGGCTTCGCCTGCTCGGCGCCGACCGGCACGATCGCCTCGGCCGGCACGGAGGCCCGCAGCCGCACCCAGTACTCCTGGAAGTGGATCGCCCTGCGCTCGCCGTCCTGCTCGACGGCGACATGGGTCTCGACGCGGTCGTCCGTCATCGGGATGAGCCGCACACCCGGCTTCCACCGGTCGCACAGCGCCTCGGTGACCGCGCTCAGCGGATACCCGGCGCCGATCATCTGCGTCCGCACGATGTGCGTGGCGAAGTCCCGGTCGCCGAGCCCGAACCACTCGGGCCCGACGCCGTACGCCGCGAGCTCCTCCTTGAGGTGGAAGGTCTCGTCGGCCCGGCCCCAGCCCTGCTCCTCGTTGATGCCGTCGCCGAGGGTGTACATCACCGTGTCGAGGTCCGGGCAGACCTTCAGCCCGAAGAGATGGATGTCGTCCCCGGTGTTGCCGATGACCGTGATGTCCGCGTCCGGCACGGCCCGCTTCAGACCGCGCAGGAACCGGGCACCACCGATGCCGCCTGCCAGAACCACAATGCGCATGGGAGCAGTCTCGCAGGCGGGTACGACAACGGGCCGCCGGGCCGCGACCACGGCCGGTTTCACGCGGTCCCGGTCGACTGTCCCGGCGGTCGGGGTCAGGCAGTGACGGTCGCCGCCTCCGCCGCGCACGCCTTCGTGTGCATCGGCATGTCCGTCAGGCCGGGGTAGTAGACGTGCAGGCTGATGGCCGGTTCCAGCGTGTCGTTGACGACCTCGTGCGCGTAACCCGGCGCGAACACCCGCTGCGCGCCCGCGCGGAGCACGCGCGTGCCCCGGTCGGTGCGCTCGGTCAGCGTGCCGTCGAGCACGGTGAGTACGCCGGAGGAGCCCCCGTGGTCGTGCAGCCCGGTGCCCTGACCCGGCACCCAGGACAGGAGCCACACCTCGTACCCGGGCCCGGTCAGCAGCCGGTGGTACCAGCGCGTCGTCGCGTCGTACTCGACGAGGTGCTCCCACCGGGAGCGGTCGTCGGCGAGGGAACGGGCCAGTCCGGCGAACTCGGCCACGGTGACCGGGTTTTGGCGCGGCGCCTGAAGGAGGTGCGGTACTTCGAGAAGGTCGCCGGCGATCTGGAGGTCGCTGTCGCTGTTCATGAAGTGGGGAGGTCCTCGACGGAGAGTGCGTGGGGGAGGGCTGGGTGTCGCGTACCGTCCGCGCGGGTCACGGAACGGGGCGTGTGCCCGGTTTCCGGGCGAATGGGATCAGCGGCCTAGCCACGACGGGCTCAGTGGCAGCCGGAGCGCGTAAGGCTCAACAGCTGGAACAGCGACAGCAACAGCTACAGCGACAGCGAGCAGCACCGAGGGACCCGGCGGAGCGGGTCGAGGTGAGTGCCAAGTTCGCGAGCATGCCCACAAGGACAGCGGTTCACACCTTCGCTGTCAACTTCACGTCCGGTATGTGGATGCCGGTTCACCTCTTCCGGTGCATCCGCGCGGTGAAAGGTTTGTGCTCGGGGTCTCGGGGAGACATGGCGTCCAACCGGGCAAGCCGTCGGCGCGCGCGTGGAGGGTCGGGGCGCACCCGGAGCGAGTCGGCTCGAACGAGCCGGAACGAGATCGAACTCCTGGGCGTCCTTTCCCGTAGGGGAGGGAGAACCCCATCCGGAACTCCCGCCTGCCGTCAGGCCCCTGTCAAGGTTTATGCCGATTTGAACACTTTCCGCATAGCCTTGGTTCCGCAGAGTGAATAAGGGGCTCAATAGCAGATCTCGGCTTGACTCGCCCGTAGCAGCACACTTGTAATTTCACTCGTGTCGTTCAGCCGAAATCGGTAACGGCCGCACGACGGGGACGCGAAAGACGGACGAGGGGCGCACATGACCGAGCTCGTGCAGCAACTGCTGGTCGACGACGCGGACGAGGAACTCGGCTGGCAGGAGCGCGCGCTGTGCGCCCAGACCGATCCCGAGTCCTTCTTCCCCGAGAAGGGCGGCTCGACCCGCGAGGCCAAGAAGGTCTGCCTCGCGTGCGAGGTCCGCTCCGAATGCCTTGAGTACGCCCTCGCCAACGACGAGCGGTTCGGTATCTGGGGCGGCCTGTCGGAGCGCGAGCGCCGCCGCCTCAAGAAGGCAGCCATCTGACCCGTCCCGGAACAGTCGAACAGGAACAACCGAACATGCACGGCCCGTCGCAGGTGGTTGTCCACAGGCGGCGGGCCGCTCTGCTGCTCAGCCGTTAGTGTGGGCCCTCGTCCGAGACGTCCCGCTGTCCCCGCCGGACACAGACGTCCACCGCAGTCCATCGAACCGGGGCCCGTACCTCGATGTCCGTGCACAGCCACACCGCAGCTCACCAAGACGCTGCCACTCCTGAGTTCCCACGTCATGTGGTGACCGCGGTCCTCGTCGCGCACGACGGCGCCCGCTGGCTGCCCGACGCGCTCGCCGGGCTGCTCGGCCAGGAGCGCCCCGTGCAGAGCGCCATGGCGGCCGACACCGGCAGCGCGGACGACTCCGCCCGGCTCCTCTCCGACGCCCTCGGCGCGGACCGCGTCCTGCACCTCGCCCGACGGACCGGTTTCGGCCAGGCCGTCGAGGAGGCCAACCGCACCGCCGGCGTCCTCACCCAGGACGACCTGGCCTACCTCAGGCGCCCCAGCGGCTGGGACCCGGTCACCCGCAGCTGGCGCGACGACGCGTACGACCTGCCGGAGCTCCCCCACGGGGAGCCGGTCCAGTGGCTGTGGCTGCTGCACGACGACTGTGCCCCCGAGCCCGACGCCCTCGCCCAGCTGCTGCGGGTCGTGGAGAACGAACGGGAGCTGGGCCGGGACGACGTCGCCGTCGTCGGCCCCAAACTGCGCGGCTGGTACGACCGCCGTCAGCTCCTGGAGGTCGGCGTCACCATCGCCGCCTCCGGCCGCCGCTGGACCGGCCTGGACCGCCGCGAGCAGGACCAGGGCCAGCACGACCACGTCAAGCCCAGCCTCGCCGTGTCCACCGCCGGCATGCTGATCCGCCGCGACGTCTTCGACGAACTGGGCGGCTTCGACCGCCGTCTGCCCCTCATGCGTGACGACGTCGACCTGTGCTGGCGCGCCACCACCGCCGGGCACCGCGTCCTCGTCGCCCCCGAAGCCGTCGTACGGCACGCCGAGGCGTCCGCCCGGGAGCGCCGCACCGTCGACTGCGTGGGCCGCAGCGCCGCCTCGCCGCACATGGTCGACAAGGCGGGCGCGATCTACACGCTTCTCGTCAACTCCCGTACGGCACAGCTGCCCTGGGTGCTGGTGCGCATCGTCCTCGGCACCCTGCTCAGGACCGTCGCGTACCTCGTCGGCAAGGTCCCCGGACAGGCCGTCGACGAGATCCGCGGTCTGCTGAGCGTGCTGCTGAGGCCCGAACGGATCATCGCCGGACGGCGCAGACGAGGCCGTTCGCAGCTGGACAAGGGCGAGCTGCGCCCGCTGTTCCCGCCGCCCGGCGCGACCGTCCGGGCCACCGTCGAACAGGTCGCGGGCGATCTCTTCGGCAGCTCCGACGCCGAGTCCTCCCCGGCCGGACGCCACGGCGGCGCGGTCGAATCGGGGCCCGGGGACGACGACGCCGACTTCCTGCAGGTCGAGCAGTTCGCCCGGCTCAAGCGCATCGCGCGTGCGCCCGGGCCCGTGCTCTTCGCGCTCCTGCTGCTCGCCTCGCTCATCGCCTGCCGTGAACTGCTCGGCGGCGGCGCGCTCGCGGGCGGCACCCTGCTGCCCGCGCCCGCCGACTCCGCCGAGCTGTGGTCGCGCTACCTGGACGGCTGGCACCCGGTCGGCGCCGGCGGCGCCGAGGCCGCGCCGCCGTACCTGGCGATCGTGGCCATGCTCGCCTCCCTGCTGTTCGGCTCCACCGGACTCGCGGTCACCGTGCTCCTCGTGGCGTCCGTGCCGCTGGCCGGCTTCACCGCGTACTTCGCCTCGCGCTCCCTGGTCCAGTCCCGGCTGCTGCGCGCCTGGGCGGCCGTCGTGTACGCCTTCCTGCCCGCCGTCACCGGCGCGCTCGCGACCGGCCGCCTCGGCACCGCCGTCCTGGCGATCCTGCTGCCCCTCATCGCCCGCGCGGGCGCCGCGGCCGGCGGCCTCACCAACCGCACGGGGGCGCGCGGCAGCTGGCGTGCCACCTGGGCGTACGCGCTGCTGCTCGCGATCACCACCGCGTTCACCCCGATCGTGTGGCCCGTCGCGCTGCTCCTCGGCCTCGGGCTGCTCGTCGTGCGCCGTCGCGAGATCACCGCTTACGGCCTGCGCTTCCTCGCGCAGCTGGGCACCCCGCTGCTGATCCTCGCCCCCTGGTCGCTGACGCTGCTGCCGTTCGGCTTCTTCGAGGAGGCCGGTCTGGAGTACGGCGGCAGCACGGCATCGGCGACCGATCTGCTCGGCATCAGCCCCGGCGGGCCGGGCACGGTCGGCGGGCTGACACTCATCGGCGTCGTCCTGGCCGCACTGGCCGCCCTGCTGCGCTCGGAACGCCGGCCGGCAATCCGGACCGCCTGGACGGCCGCCCTGGTGGCCCTGGTCCTCGCGGTCCTCTCCAACGGCTCCACCTGGGCCGGCCCCGCGACCCTCGTCTACGGCATCGCCCTCCTCGCCGCCGCCACCCTGGGCGCCGACGGGGCACGCTTCCGCGTGGCCGAGCAGAGCTTCGGCTGGCGGCAGCCGGTGGCCGTACTCATCGCACTCGCCGCCGCCGTCGGCCCGCTGCTGGCCGCCGCCGGATGGGTAATCGGCGGCGCCGACGGCCCCCTGGAGCGCCGCGACCCCGTGCAGGTGCCCGCGTTCGTCGCCGAGGAGAGCGGCACCCGCGACCAGGCCCGCACCCTGGTCCTCGACAGCGACTCCACCGCCAGGGTCGGCTACACGCTGGTCCGCGGCTCCGGCGTCCGCCTCGGCGACGCCGAACTCACCGCCGCCGCGGGGAAGAACGAGCAGCTCGACAAGGTCGTCGCCAACCTCGTCGCGGGCTCCGGCGCCGACCAGACCGACGAACTCGGCGGCTTCGCCGTGCGCTACGTCCTCGTCCGCCCGGGCGCGCCCCGCGAGGTCAGCCGCGTCCTGGACGCCACGCCCGGCCTGAGCCGCCTCAGCCAGCAGGACGGCAGCGCCCTGTGGCGGGTGGACCGCCAGGTGGCCCGCGTCACCATCGAGGCCTCCTCAGGCGACCCGAAGGCCGTCGCCGCAGGCCCCGTCGACGTGCACACCACCATCCCGGCCGGCGGCTCGGGCCGCGTCCTGCGCCTCGCCGACACCGCCGACGAGTCCTGGACCGCCACCCTCGACGGCAAGCCGCTCACCCCGACCACGGTCGACGGCTGGGCCCAGGGCTTCCAACTGCCCGTCGACGGCGGCAAGTTGGACGTCACCTTCGACGCCCCGGTGAGCCACACCGGCTGGCTGTGGGCCCAGGGGTCGCTCGCCGTCGTCCTCGTGGTCCTCGCCCTGCCCGGCCGCCGTCGGGACGTCGACGACGACCTTCCCGACGAGCAGCCCGTCGCCGTGCCCGCCCAGGACCTCACCGGAGACGGCCGCCGCGCCCGCCGCCTGCGCGCCCAGGCGGAGGCCGAGGCCGAACAGTCCGCCGACCCCGACCTGGCTTCTCCTGCCGAAGAGGTCCCGGTCGCAGCCCCCGTCCCGCAGCAGCAGGCGTACGGCATGGGGGTCCCCCCGGGCGAGGATGTTCGAGCCTGGGGGAGGGATGCCGCGAACCCTGTGGACGCGGGCGCCGAGTACGGCCAGCAGTACCAGGGCGTCCAGCAGTACCCGGCGGGCCAGTACGACCAGCAGCACTATCAGGCCGACCCCTACCAGGGCGGCCAGTACGACCCATACGCCTCCTACGGGGACAACACGGCCTCGTACGACCAGACGTACACCCAGGGCTACGATGCGACGTACGACCCGTCGCACGGCACCGGCGCCGACAGTGAGCGCCCCGACGGGAGCCAGCAGTGAACCGCACGACCCTGTCCCTGATCGCCGGCACGACCGCCCTCGCCGCCGTCACCGGCTTCGCGGTGCTCACCACGCCCGACGCCTCGGGTGGCGACACCACCACCAAAGCCGCCGCCCAACTGCCCGTGCAGCGGACGAGTCTGCTCTGCCCCCAGCCGAGCACCTCGGACATCGCGGAGACGGCGTACACCTCCTTCACCCCCGTCACCGCGGGCACCGGCGGCGAAGGCAGCGCCGAACTCGTCGCGGCGGGCGGGGAGTCGACAGACCCCGCCAAGGACGACAAGGACGCCAAGGGCGACAAGGACAAAGCCGCCAAGCCGGTCGTCGAGGCCAAGGAGCCCGGCAAGCCCGCCACCGGCAGCACCGACGGCGGCGACTCGCCCGCGTTGATCGGCACGGCCGAAGGGAAGTTCGCGCCCGGCTGGACGGTCCAGGAGACCACCGAGGTAGCCGCCGGCACCGGCCGCGGCCTGCTCGGCGTCAACTGCACCGCCCCGGACACGGAGTTCTGGTTCCCGGGCGCCAGTACGGCCGCGGGCCGCACCGACTACGTCCACCTCGTCAACCCGGACGACTCGGCGGCCGTCGTCGACATCGAGCTCTACGGCAAGGACGGCGCCCTGAAGTCGACGGTGGGGGACGGCATCACGGTCCAGCCCCGCTCCAGCGAGCCGGTCCTGCTGTCGACGCTCGCCACGGCGAAGGAGGCCGACCTCACGGTCCACGTCAGCGTCCGCAGCGGCCGGGTGGCCGCCGCGGTCCAGGCCCTCGACGACAAGCTGGGCGGCGACTGGCTCGCCGCCGCGGCCGACCCGGCCGGCAGCCTGGTCCTCCCCGGCATCCCGAAGGACGCCACCTCCGTGACCCTCGTCGCCTTCACCCCCGGCGAGACCGACGCCGACCTGAAGCTCCGCCTCGCCTCGCCCAACGGCCCGATCACCCCGGCCGGCAACGAGACACTGCATGTCAAGGTGGGTATGACCGCCTCCGCCGACCTGGGCGACATCACACGCGGCGAGGAAGGGTCCCTCCTCCTTACCCCCACCGACCAGTCGGTCCCGGTGGTGGCCGCCCTCCGTGTCGTCCGTGGCAAGGGAGACAACCGGGAGACGGCCTTCATCCCGGCCACCCGCCCGGTCGGCGCGCGCGCCACGGTCGCCGACAACCGTGCCAAGGGCACCACCCTCGCGCTCACGGCCCCCACCGGCGCGGCCAAGGTCAAGGTCACCGCGTCCGTCGGCAGCGGCGGCGGCGAGCCCACGACGAAAACCTTCACGATCAAGGCCGGCACCACCCAGAACATCGACATGCCCGCCCCGGCCGGCCTCAAGGGCACCTACGCCCTCACCGTCGAACCCACCTCCGGCGGCCCCGTCTACGCCTCCCGCACCCTGGAATCCAAGCTCGACACCCTCCCGGCCTTCACCATCCAAACCCTCCCCGACGACCGAGGCACGGTGGCGGTACCGGAGGCGGAACAGGACCTGTCGATCCTGCAGAGGTAGTTCCTTCGAGGGAGAACTCGAGTGGACGGGGTCGTGCGGCGGCTACGGGCGGATCGTGGTCGCTCGCGCAGTTCCCCGCACCGTTGCTTTTCAGGGGCGCGGGGGACGGCGCGACAAGCCCCCACGCACCCGCAGCCAGCAAACGCACCCAAGCGGGGTCAAAGGGGCAGCAGCACCTGGGGATGGGAATGGGTAGGGGCGGCGGGGGCGAAGACCATCCCCGGGCGCACCCCTCGGCGTCAGTCCTCCCCGTACCGAGGATCCACATTCTCCGGATTGAGCCCCAGCAACTCGGCCACCTGCTCCACCACGACCTCATGCACCAGCGCTGCCCGCTCGTCGCGCCCCTTGGTGCGAATCTCCACCGGCCGCCGATAGACCACGACCCGAGCCGGCCGTCCCTCCCGAGCCGCCACGGTCCCCCCGAGCGGCACCGCCTCGTCGTTCCACGCCCCGTCCACGGGCCCGTCGAGCCGCGGCACCTCCAGCACGAGGAAGTCGATGTCCGCCAGCTGCGGCAACCGCCGCTCCAGCCGCTCCACGGAGTCCCGCACAAGATCCGCGAACATGTCCGCCCGACTCGCCGAGAGCGGCACCTGCGGCGGCGCGATGGGCCCGCGCATCCCCCTGCCGTGCCGATCTCGGCGGCGGGGCCCAGGTGCGGAGGCGGCGCGGGGCGGTACGAGGTTGTCCATCACCTGTGAAGCGTAGTCCCCACGAGGTCCGCCCGCCCGGCTCCACACCCCCGGCCGCACCCACCGACCCGACACCGCTGACCTGGCCCGTCCAACCGGCTCGCCGCACGACGGCGCCCCGAGGGGTCGTACGGCATGTCGCCGGATGACCATTCCAGCCAAGGTTGGGCTCGATTCCATATCTCTCCGAGACCGGCGAACTCGCGTCAATCGGCATGGTTTACACCGAAAATTGACCGGACCCAAGCCCGTTCCACATCCCGGACGGGCGGTTACCCGCAGGTCAACGCGGTGGGTTCGGAGAGGCGTGTGGGGCGTTTCACAGCACGACACGGTGGAGTGACCTGGTGGAGAGTCGTCGCGGCCCGCTCAAGAGTGCGGTACCGTCCAACGTCGTGAGCCCTGTACGTCGCTGTTCGCGCACCGCTTGCGGCCGCCCCGCCGTCGCGACGCTGACGTACGTCTACGCCGACTCGACCGCGGTCCTCGGCCCCCTCGCCACCTATGCCGAACCCCACTGCTACGACCTGTGCGCCGAGCACTCCGAGCGCCTCACCGCGCCGCGAGGCTGGGAGGTCGTACGGCTGCTGGACGCCTCGGCCCCCGCGCGCCCCAGCGGTGACGATCTGGAAGCGCTTGCCAACGCCGTGCGCGAGGCGGCCCGCCCCCAGCGGCGCGCCGCGGAGACCGGTGGTGGCGCGCGTACGGCGGACCCGATGGAGGTCGCCCGTCGCGGCCATCTCCGGGTGCTGCGTTCGCCCGACAACTGACGCCCTGCGCGGGGCTGTTGGCGTGCACCCGTAGCCGTTGTTCTCCCCAACCTCCGTGGCCCTTCTCCCGCTCTCCGCGGCCGGTTTCGCTCCTCGTTTCCGTCGTGGCTCTTTCCGTTCGCACCGTTTCGCTCAGTGGTGCACGGCTGTTGACGCCGCGCCGGCGTGGACGCGATCATTCCGGGTGCCCGTGCCGTGAGAAACCGCTTTCCGCATCGCGGAATCGGGGAGGCTCCCGTGTACGTCCAGCAACTGGAACCCGTGGCCGGCTCGCTCGGCCTGTCCGCCCTCGTCGCGACCTTGCCCCTCGTCATCGTCCTGGTCCTGCTCGGCGGCGTGCGCCTCAAAGCGCATCTGGCGGGGCTGATCGGCCTTCTGGCGGCCGTTCTGGTCGCCTGGCTCGCCTATTCGATGCCGCTCGGCCAGACGCTCTCCAGCGCCACCCAGGGGGCCGCGTTCGGCCTCTTCCCGATCATGTGGATCGTCGTCAACGCCCTGTGGGTGTACCGGATGACCGTCCACACCCGGCACTTCGACATCCTGCGCCGCTCCTTCGGGCGGCTCTCCGACGACCCGCGCATCCAGGCGCTCGTCGTCGCTTTCTGCTTCGGCGCGCTCCTGGAAGCCCTCGCCGGCTTCGGCGCGCCGGTCGCCATCTGCTCCGTCATGCTCGTCGCGCTCGGCTTCGAACCGGTGAAGGCCGCCGTGGTCGCTTTGGTCGCCAACACCGCCCCGTCGCCTTCGGTGCCATGGGCACACCGGTCGTCACCCTCGCCCAGGTCACCGAACTGCCCCTGGACACCGTCGCGTCCGTGGTCGGCCGCCAGACACCGCTGCTCGCCCTCGTGGTGCCCCTGGTTTTGGTCTGGCTCGTCGACGGGCGGCGCGGGCTGCGCGAGACCTGGGTCCCCGCCCTGGCGTGCGGGTTCGCCTTCGCGGTGGGCCAGTTCATCGCCTCCAACTACATCTCCGCGCAACTCGCCGACATCGGCGCCGCCTTGCTCGGCGCGGCCGCCCTCGTCGCCGTACCCCAGGCGCGTCGGCCGGCCGCCGAGCCCGTACGCGCCGCCGTACTGACCGGTGCGCGCAGCGAGGACCTCGACGAGGAGGACCCGCCGGGCGAAGTCCTGCGCGCCTACGCCCCGTACGCGCTGATCGTCGCGATCTTCTCCGTCGCCCAGATCCCCGTGGTGAAGGAGTGGCTGGCCGGGACGACACAGACGTACGACTGGCCCTTCCTCGACGTCGCGAACCCGGACGGCGACCCCGTAGGGGGCAACGTCTTCATCTGGCCGATCGTGTCCACCGGCGGCACGCTGGTGCTGCTGGCCGGGTTGTGCACCGCCCTCGTGCTGGGTGTCCACGCGCGCGTGGCCGTCAGGGAATGGGCCGCCACGGTCCATGAACTGCGGTTCGCGATCCTCACCGTGACGTCCGTCCTCGCCCTCGCCCACGTCATGAACCTCTCCGGACAGGCCGCCACCATCGGCCACTTCGTGGCGGCGGCCGGCGCCGGACTCGCCTTCCTGTCGCCCGTGCTCGGCTGGTTCGGCGTAGCGGTCTCCGGCTCGGACACCTCCGCCAACGCGCTGTTCGGCGCCCTCCAGGTGAGCGCGGCCCGAGAGTCGGGCCTGTCGCCGGAACTGCTCGCCGCCGCCAACAGCTCCGGCGGGGTCCTCGGCAAGATGATCTCCCCGCAGAACCTGACCATCGCCTGCGCCGCCGTCGGCCTCGCCGGGCGCGAGGGCGACCTGTTGCGCAAGGTGCTGCCGTGGAGCCTGGGGCTGTTGCTGGTGATGTGCCTGATCGTGGTGGGGCAGAGCACGCCCGTACTGGAATGGATGCTTCCATGAGGCACTCCCGCCGGGCCGGGGCTGTCCTGGGAGGTCACACAGCCGACTGTCGGCTCGGGCGGGTAGTTTGGGGGACCGGTGAGGACTTCAGGAGGTTTGGCCGTGGCTGCTGATCTGTCGACGATCGTGAAGGCGTACGACGTACGCGGGGTGGTCCCGGACCAGTGGGACGAGACCCTGGCCGAGCTCTTCGGGGCAGCCTTCGTACAGGTGACCGGTGCAAACGCCATCGTGACCGGCCACGACATGCGGCCCTCCTCGCCCGGCCTGTCGCGTGCCTTCGCGCGCGGGGCGGCGGCGCTCGGGGTGAACGTGACCGAGATCGGCCTCTGTTCGACGGACCAGCTGTACTACGCGTCGGGCGCGCTGAACCTGCCCGGCGCGATGTTCACGGCCTCCCACAACCCCGCCCAGTACAACGGCATCAAGATGTGCCGCGCGGGTGCCGCGCCCGTCGGCCAGGACACCGGCCTCGTCGAGATCCGCGAACTGGTCGAGGCCTGGAGCGAGTCGGGTGCGCCGGCGTCGGCCGCCACACCGGGAACGATCACGCAGCGGGACACGTTGGAGGATTACGCGGCGCACCTGCGCGGCCTTGTCGACCTGACCTCCATCCGACCCCTGAAGGTCGTCGTCGACGCGGGCAACGGCATGGGCGGCCACACCGTCCCGACGGTCTTCGCCGGCCTGCCGCTGGACCTGGTCCCCATGTACTTCGAGCTGGACGGCACCTTCCCGAACCACGAGGCCAACCCTCTCGACCCGGCGAACATCGTCGACCTCCAGAAGCGTGTCCGCGAGGAGGACGCCGACCTCGGCATCGCCTTCGACGGCGACGCCGACCGCTGCTTCGTCGTCGACGGGCAGGGCAACCCCGTCTCACCCTCCGCGATCACCGCTCTGGTCGCCTCCCGCGAGCTCGCCAGGCACGGCGGCAAGGGCACGGTCATCCACAACCTGATCACCTCCTGGTCCGTCCCGGAGGTGGTGCGCGAGAACGGCGGCACGCCGGTGCGCACCCGCGTCGGCCACTCCTTCATCAAGGCCGAGATGGCCAGGGCCGGCGCCATCTTCGGCGGCGAGCACTCCGCCCACTACTACTTCGCCGACTTCTGGAACGCCGACACGGGCATGCTGGCCGCCCTCCACGTCCTCGCGGCCCTCGGCGGCCAGGACGGCCCCCTCTCCGGCCTCGTCGCCCAGTACGACCGCTACGCCGGTTCCGGCGAGATCAACTCCACGGTCGCCGACCAGACGGGCCGCCTGGCCGCGGTCCGCTCCGCGTACGTGGACCGGGAGGGCGTCACCCTCGACGACCTCGACGGCCTGACGGTCTCCTCCGCCGACTGGTGGTTCAACGTCCGCCCCTCCAACACGGAACCCCTCCTCCGCCTGAACGCGGAGGCGAGGGACGAGACGACGATGGCGAAGGTCCGCGACGAGGTACTGGGGATCATCAGGGCCTGAGGCGCAGAGGGAGCGCTGCACCCACCCCTCGCCGTTCGTAGCTGCGGGCAGTCGTGTCGCTGGGGGCGGCACGGGTGGGTGCAGCGGCACCCTGCGAGCGCCGGGAAGCGAAACCCACCCCCGCCCAGCCCCAGCCGTCGGGTGCCCGCCCACCGAACGCCCGCCCCAACCCCGGCGCCAACCCCCGCACGGCGGTACTCTGACCAGGCCGCACCGCACGAACCCGCCCCCGAAGGGACCCGACATGCCGCTCGAAGCCGGCCTCCTGGAGATCCTCGCCTGCCCGGCGTGCCACGCCCCCCTCACGGAGGAGGACACCGAGCTGGCCTGCACGAGCCAGGACTGCGGCCTCGCCTACCCGATCCGGGACGGCATCCCCGTCCTCCTCGTCGACGAGGCCCGCCGCCCCGCGTGACCCGCGCGATCAAGCTCTCACGCAAGGCATAACCCCGTACGAGCCGGGAAACCCGGCGTACAGGTGAAAAGGCGCAAAAGGGCACCCGGCGATCGGAGACTGCCGCCCATGCTCGACGAATCGCTGCTAGACACCCCCGAAGCCCTGTCGGAGGCGGATCGCCGCGACCTGCTCCGCGGCGCCGCCGAGGCCGGCGCCCGGGTCCGGACGGCCATCCGGCTCGGCACCGAGGCCGGTATCCCGGCCCTGAAACCGGACGGCCGTCCCCGCGCCCTCCTGATCGCGGGCCCCGGCATGGCCTCCGAGGGGGTCGCCGACCTGCTCGGCGCCCTCGCGGGCGCGAGCTGCCCCCTCACCCGCCTCCACCCCACCGGCGTGGCCCCCGCCGCGGGTGCCCTCCGCTGGGAGCTCCCCGGCTGGGCGGGCCCGGTCGACCTCCTTCTGGTCGCCACCGCCGACGGCAGCGAGCCCGGCCTTTCGCTCCTCGTCGACCAGGCGTACCGCCGAGGCAGCACGGTCGTCGCCGTCGCCCCGGCCCACACCCCCGTCGCCGAGGCGGTGGAAGGCGCCCACGGCCTCTTCGTACCGATGGCGACCGGCCCGTACGAGCAGGAGGTGCCCCTCGGCGCTGCCGCTCCCGGAGTCCTGTGGGCGCTGCTCACCCCGATGCTCGCGCTGCTGGACCGCACCGGCCTGGTCGACGCCCCGCCGGACGCCCTGCAGAAGGTCGCCGACCGCCTCGACCAGGTCGCCGAGCGCTGCGGCCCGGCCATCGCCACGTACAGCAACCCCGCCAAGACGCTCGCCGCCGAGCTGGCCGACGCGCTCCCGCTGATCTGGACCGAGGGTCAGGCCGCGGGCCCGGTGGGCCGCCGTTTCGCCTCCGCGCTCGCCGAGCTGGCGGGCCGCCCCGCCCTCGCCGCCCAGCTCCCGGAGGCCCTCGCCTCGCACATGGTGCTGCTGTCCGGCCCGCTGGCCGCGAACGCCGACCCCGACGACTTCTTCCGCGACCGCGTCGAGGACGCACCCGTCCTGCACGCGCGCGTGGTGCTCGTCCGCGACCGCCCGACCGGTGGTCTGAGCGCCGTCCCAGCCGCCCGCGAGCTGGCCCTCGGCCACGACGCCGCGATCAGCGAGCTGGAACCCGAGGAAGGCAGCGACCTGGAAACCCTCGCGGAGATGATCGCCATCACGGATTTCGCCGCCGTTTACCTGTCGCTCGCTTCGGGAGCCTGATCCTTACCGGAGCCCGAGCGGGCCCCGGCCGGCTCCCCACGTACGGAGAAACACACACCATGGACCGCCTCGACAACACCGTCCGCCCCTACGCCTGGGGTTCGACCACAGCCATCCCGCAGCTCCTCGGCGTGGCCCCCACCGGTGAGCCACAGGCGGAGATGTGGATGGGAGCCCACCCCGGCGCACCCTCGCGCACCGGGCGCGGACCCCTCACCGAGGTGATCGACGAGGCTCCGGAACGTGAGTTGGGAACTCGAACTGTCGCCAAGTTCGGCCCCCGGCTCCCGTTCCTCCTGAAGCTCCTCGCCGCCGGCGCCCCCCTCTCCCTCCAGGTCCACCCCAACCTCGAACAGGCCAGGGAGGGTTACGAGGACGAGGAGCAGCGCGGCATCCCGATCGACGCGGGCCACCGCAACTACAAGGACGCCAACCACAAGCCGGAACTCATCTGCGCCCTGACGGAGTTCGACGGCCTCTGCGGCTTCCGCGACCCGCTCCAGGCCGCCGACCTGCTCGCCGCCCTCGACGTCGACTCCCTGAAGCCGTACGTCGACCTTCTGCAGGCCCACCCCGAAGAGGCCGCGCTGCGCGAGGTGTTGACCGCCGTCCTGGGCGCCGACCCCGAGGAGATGGCCCACACGGTCACCGAGGCCGCGGCCGCCTGCGCCCGCCTCGGCGGCGCCTACGCCCCGTACGCCGACATCGCCCACCACTACCCGGGCGACCCCGGCGTCATCGCCGCCATGCTCCTCAACCACGTACGCCTCCAGCCCGGCGAAGCCCTGTTCCTCGGCGCCGGCATCCCGCACGCCTACCTGAACGGCCTCGGCGTCGAGATCATGGCCAACTCCGACAACGTCCTGCGCTGCGGCCTGACCCCCAAGCACGTCGACGTCCCCGAACTCCTGCGCATCGTCCGCTTCGAGGCGACCGACCCGGGCGTCCTGCGCCCCGAGGCGTCCCCCGACGGCGAGGAGGTCTACGAGACCCCCATCGACGAGTTCCGCCTCTCCCGCTACGTCCTGCCCGAGGCCACCGCCCCGCACGACCTCACCCGCGCCACCCCGCAGATCCTCCTCTGCACGGCCGGTTCCGTCCGCGCGGGCGAACACACGCTCGCCCCCGGTGGGTCCGTCTTCGTACCGGCGGACGAGAAGGCCGAGGTGTCCGGACCGGGCACCCTGTTCCGCGCCACCGTGGTCGCCTGAGCGGCGTGAACGCTTCCTGATCCACGGCCTGGCGCACCGGCGCCGGACCGGGCTGCAACAATGCCCCCTGCAAAAGGCGGGCAAAGCCCGGCCGGTGACGGACGGAAGCGTGGGTACCCATGCCCATGCACAGACATATGCGTAGGCGAAGGGACACCCCGGACACATGAGCGCGTCAGGCGGCACCAAGGCGATCGTGGCGGCACTCGCCGCCAACCTCGCGATCGCGGTAGCGAAGTTCGTGGCGTTCCTCTTCAGCCACTCGTCGTCGATGCTCGCCGAGTCCGTGCACTCACTCGCCGACTCGGGCAACCAGGCCCTGCTGCTCCTCGGCGGCAAGAAGGCCAAGCGCGAGGCGACCCCGCAACACCCCTTCGGCTACGGCCGCGAGCGCTACATCTACGCCTTCCTCGTCTCCATCGTCCTCTTCTCCGTCGGCGGCATGTTCGCCCTCTACGAGGGCTACGAGAAGATCAAGCACCCGCACGAGATCGAAAACTGGTACTGGCCCGTCGGCGTGCTCGTCTTCGCGATCATCGCCGAGTCGTTCTCCTTCCGGACCGCCATCAAGGAATCCAACGTCCTGCGCGGCGAGAAGTCCTGGACCGAGTTCGTCCGCCACGCCAAGGCCCCCGAGCTGCCGGTCGTCCTCCTGGAGGACCTCGGCGCCCTCGTCGGCCTGATCCTCGCCCTCGGCGGCGTCGGCCTCGCCCTGCTCACCGGCGACGGCGTCTGGGACGGCATCGGCACCCTCTGCATCGGCATCCTGCTCATCCTGATCGCGATCGTCCTCGCCGCCGAGACCAAGTCGCTGCTCCTGGGCGAGGCCGCCGGCGTGGAGGACGTCAAGAAGATCGAGGCGGCGATCGTCGACGGCGACACGGTTCCCGGCATCATCCACATGCGCACGCTCCACCTCGGTCCCGAGGAACTGCTGGTCGCCGCCAAGATCGCCGTCCGGCACGACGAAACCGCCACCGAGGTCGCCAACGCGATCGACGCCGCCGAGGCCCGCATCCGCGAGGCCGTCCCGATCGCCCGGGTCATCTACCTCGAGCCCGACATCTACAGCGAGGCGGAGGCAGCCAAGGGCGCGGACGACGAGGCCGCTCCCGGCGGCCCGGCCCCCACCGCCGAGCACTGACCCACGGCCACTCCACCAGGCACCGCGCACCGGGGCCCGTCGCGAACCGAAGCGACGGGCCCTTTTCCGTCCCCGCCCATACGGATCTCCGCCCCGGGCCGCCCGCCCCAACCACCCTCTTCGGCTTGATCTGTACGCAGGCGGACTGGGGCAGGCCGGGGCGACCGGTGTAGCTTGGGACGGAGCCAGACGTCGCTGCTGATGGCGGTCGGGCGGTCCCACCGAGGACCGGCCGAGGGAGAGAGGGCCTCCGACGGACTGCGCTGCGCGCACGCGGGCATGCCTGTGTCCTCTTCGGGCACCCTGTGTCCGCCGCCGCGCAGACCAGCCCTATCCACCCTCGACCCGACACCGAGGAGCAGCTCGTAATGACGACTGTCGACAACCGACAGGACTTCAAGGTCGCCGACCTCTCCCTGGCCGAGTTCGGCCGCAAGGAGATCACTCTCGCCGAGCACGAGATGCCCGGTCTGATGGCGATCCGCAGGGAGTACGCCGAGGCGCAGCCTCTCGCCGGGGCCCGTGTCACCGGTTCCCTGCACATGACCGTGCAGACCGCCGTCCTCATCGAGACTCTGGTCGCCCTGGGCGCCCGGGTCCGCTGGGCGTCCTGCAACATCTTCTCCACCCAGGACCATGCCGCCGCGGCCATCGCGGTCGGCCCGGACGGCACGGTGGATGATCCGCAGGGCGTCCCGGTGTTCGCCTGGAAGGGCGAGAGTCTGGAGGAGTACTGGTGGTGCACCGAGCAGGCGTTGACCTGGCCGGACAGTCCCACCGGCGGCCCGAACATGATCCTGGACGACGGCGGTGACGCCACCCTCCTCGTCCACAAGGGTGTCGAGTACGAGAAGGACGGCAAGGTCCCTGCCGTCGACACCGCCGAGAACGACGAGCACCGCGTCATCCTCGAACTGCTGCACCGCACCATCAGTGACGGCTCGCAGAAGTGGACCCGGCTCGCCTCGGAGATCCGTGGCGTGACCGAGGAGACCACCACCGGTGTCCACCGTCTGTACGAGATGCAGCGTGACGGCGTGCTCCTCTTCCCGGCGATCAATGTGAACGATGCCGTCACGAAGTCGAAGTTCGACAACAAGTACGGCTGCCGGCACTCCCTGATCGACGGGATCAACCGTGCCACCGATGTTCTGATCGGCGGTAAGACGGCGGTGGTGTTCGGTTACGGCGATGTGGGCAAGGGCTGTGCGGAGTCGTTGCGCGGGCAGGGTGCGCGGGTCATCGTGACCGAGATCGACCCGATCTGCGCGTTGCAGGCGGCGATGGACGGTTACCAGGTCACCACGCTCGACGAGGTCGTCGAGACGGCCGACATCTTCATCACCACGACCGGCAACAAGGACATCATCATGGCCGCCGACATGGC
>NZ_JBHVDX010000189.1:0-20678 GCF_042802555.1 Streptomyces sp. NPDC057474
GGATGGTTCCATCCCCATGGCGACACCGGACAGGGCGTGCGGAGGCGTACCGGCGCCTGCCGCATGCCCTCGCACGCTCAGATCGTCAGGGGTACCGGGTGGATCTCGTCCGCCTTGTGGCCGGCGCGTTCGTGGATGCGTTGGACGGCGTCGGCGGAGGGGGCCTCGGAGAGGCAGTAGACGGTGCCGGACTGGGGGTCGGCCCAGGCGCGTTCGAAGTGGACGTTCTCGTCCTTCTCTATGTCGAGGTCGGCCTTGTGCGCGGCCTGCAGCTGGTCGGCGGTGATGCCCTTCATCCCGTGGTGGACGTCCATGAACTTGGTCATGACCCGCACCTCCTTCTTCCTGTTCCTCTCGCGTGCCCCTGGCTTCATGCTGCGCTCATACAGCCGTACGAGCGACCTCGCGGTGCGCTAGCGTCGCCGGTCATGCGCATGCTGATGTGGGTGGGGATATCGGTGGTGGGGGTCATGGCCGCCGTGGGGGTCGTGGTCGTGGGGGTGCCTGCGGCGTTGTTCCTCGTGTCGTACGGGTGCGGGTCCGCGGAGGAGCGGCTGGAAGAGGCGTTGGCCGGGGATCCCGTGCTGGACGCCGGGCCCGACGGGGCCGATCCGGGGGGAGCCGTACCGGCATTGCGATGACGATGCCGTGATCGTGGTCGTGGGCAGGTCCTACACGTACGACCGGGAACAGGGACAGGAACAGGACGCGAATCAGGAACCGGGTCAGAGTCAGGACTCCGACGGAGGGGCCCCGGAGGCGGTCCTCGCGCATTACCGGGATGCCGCGCCGGCCCACGGGTGGACGCACCGGAGCGGCTCCGACTGCTACAGCAAGCGAGTCGACGGGACCATGGCCTACTTGTCCCTGTACGAGTCGGCGGGCGGGGTCCTCGAGGTCGAGATCATGTCCTCCCACGAAGACTTCGAACCCTTTTGCTGAGAACCCACCCGCCCCGGACATGAGCGAAGGGGCCCCGTCACGAGCGACAGGCCCCCCTCCCCCGCGTACGAAAGCGACCGCGTGCCGGTCAGCCGCACTGGCACGGGTTGCCGGACTGGCACCCGCACGCACATCCGGAGCCGCAGCCGCAGGCGCCGAAAAGGGGCAGGCTCTTGATGTCGGCGGGCTGATGGGTGTCCCGGACCTGTGTCGGGTCCGGAGTGCTGGGGCTGGCGGGGGATTCGGCCATGGTCCCTCCTCGAAGGCAGCGAAGGCAGCGAAGGCTCGTGCCTGTGCCCGTTGGTTGCCCCATTGCACGCCCGTTCAGCCGGGCGCATCAACGGCGCACAGAGGCGTCCGCACGCCCCGCCGGACCATCAGGCCCGGAGCGCCGTACCCGCAGTCCTACCGCCCTCCCCGCCCTTCCCGCACCAGACAGGGGGCCCTACGCCCCCTCCACCCCCGTGACCGGCTGGATGTCCGCCTGCAGTTCGTCCGCGTGCTCGCCCGTCACCAGGTACACCACGCGCTTGGCGACGGACACCGCGTGGTCGGCGAAGCGCTCGTAGTAGCGGCCGAGGAGGGTGACGTCGACGGCGGTCTCGATGCCGTGCTTCCAGCGGTCGTCCATGAGGTGCTGGAAGAGGGTGCGGTGGAGGAGGTCCATCGCGTCGTCGTCCTGCTCCAGCTGGAGCGCGAGGTCGACGTCCTTGGTGATGATGACCTCGGCGGCCTTGGCCATCAGGCGCTGCGCGAGCTGGCCCATCTCCAGGATCGTGGCGTGCAGGTCGTGCGGGACCGTGGGCTGGGGGAAGCGGAGTCGGGTCAGCTTGGCCACGTGCTGGGCGAGGTCGCCGGAGCGCTCCAGGTCGGCCGACATACGCAGCGACGTCACGACGATACGGAGATCCGTCGCCACCGGCTGCTGCCTGGCCAGCAGGGCTATCGCGCGGGCCTCCAGGTCGTGCTGCAGGTCGTCGACCTTCTTGTCGGCCTCGATCACGCTCTCGGCCAGCTTCAGGTCGGCGTCGAGCATCGCCGTCGTGGCGCGACCGATAGCCGACCCCACCAGTCGGGCCATCTCGACCAGGCCCTCACCGATCGAGTCAAGTTCCTCGTGGTACGCGTCCCGCATCAGGGTGTCCCTCTCTTACGTACGTCTGCTCGTGGGTAACCAGAAAAGCCGTGCCGAAAGCCATTCCGCCAGGCCAGGACGACCGAATGAACGGTGACCGGGGGCCCGGATGAACCCCACGCTCCCACGTTCCGGCCCGTACGCGTCCGTTTCAGCCATCTCAAATGAACCAATACTGGCTCCAAGGTGAACTCTGGGCGACGAGTGTTCGAGGTCGCCCTCCGATCGCTGTGGGGATGTCCGACCTCGTGCCTAACCTGGTTGCATGGACGTGAACGCGGCGGTCGCCGCAGCGGCAGCGATCGCCGGAGTGCTCACCGGTGTCATCGCCATGCTGGCGTTCCGCTTCAGCGAGCGCGAGCAGAAGCGTCCCACCAGGACGTCCCTGCACACGGACCCGGTGCTTCCGCCCGGCGTCGACACCGTGCTGTCAGTGCTCCGCTCCTCCGCCGTCGTGCTCGACGAGGCCGACGCCGTCGTCAAGGCCAGCTCCGCCGCGTACGCCCTCGGGCTGGTGCGCGGGGGGAAGCTCGCCGTCGAGCCGATGCTCAAGATGGCCCGCGACACCCGCCGCGACGGCGAGATACGACAGGTCGAGCTGGACCTGCCCCGGCGCGGCACGGGACGCGGGGAGGCGCTCGCCGTCTCCGCGCGCGTCGCCCCGCTGGGCTCCCGGCTCGTGCTGCTCCTCGTCGAGGACCTCACCGAGGCCCGCCGGATAGAGGCCGTACGACGTGACTTCGTCGCCAACGTCAGCCATGAGCTGAAGACGCCGGTGGGCGCCCTGTCGCTGCTCTCCGAGGCCGTCATGGGAGCGTCGGACGACCCCGAGGCGGTGGAACGGTTCGCCGGGCGCATGCAGATAGAGGCCACCCGGCTCACCAATCTCGTGCAGGAACTCATCGACCTCTCCCGGGTGCAGAACGACAACCCGCTGGAGGACGCCGAGCCCGTTCGGGTGGACGAGCTGGTCGCCGAGGCCGTCGACCGCTGCCGCCACCAGGCCGGCACCAAGCAGATCACCATGGCCGCCGGCGGCACCGCCGAGCTCCGCGTCTGGGGCAACCGCGGCCAGCTCGCCGCCGCCCTCGGCAACCTCGTCGAGAACGCCGTCAACTACTCCCCGGCCCGCACCCGCGTCGGCATAGCCGCGCGCCGGGTGACAGCGCCCGGCGGGGACCATATCGAGATCGCCGTGACCGACCAGGGCATCGGCATCTCGGAGAAGGACAAGGAGCGCGTCTTCGAGCGCTTCTACCGCGTGGACCCGGCCCGTTCCCGCCAGACCGGCGGTACGGGTCTCGGTCTCGCGATCGTCAAGCACGTGGCCGCCTCGCACCGCGGGGAGGTCACGGTGTGGAGCTCGGAGGGACAGGGCTCCACGTTCACCCTCAGGCTGCCGGAAGCGGGCGCGTCCCGCGACCGCGCGGCCCAGCACCCGGACCTCGACGCCGAGGACGGACAGCCTCACACCGCCCCATCCCCGTACGAACCGCTTCCCGCCCCGGAGGTCCTTCCGTGACCCGAGTGCTCGTCGTCGAGGACGAGGAGTCCTTCTCCGACGCCCTGTCCTACATGCTCCGCAAAGAGGGCTTCGAGGTCGCCATCGCGACCACCGGGCCCGACGGTCTCGACGAGTTCGAGCGCAACGGAGCCGACCTCGTCCTTCTCGACCTGATGCTGCCCGGCCTGCCGGGCACCGAGGTCTGCCGTCAGCTGCGCGGCCGTTCCAATGTCCCGGTGATCATGGTGACCGCCAAGGACAGCGAGATCGACAAGGTCGTGGGCCTGGAAATAGGAGCCGATGACTATGTCACCAAGCCCTTCTCCTCCCGCGAACTCGTCGCCCGTATCCGGGCCGTACTGCGTCGCCGCGGCGAGCCCGAGGAGGTCACCCCGGCCGCGCTGGAGGCCGGCCCCGTCCGTATGGACGTCGACCGGCACGTGGTCACTGTCTCGGGCTCCAAGGTCGACCTCCCTCTCAAGGAGTTTGACCTGCTCGAAATGCTGCTGCGAAACGCGGGCCGCGTCCTGACCCGTATGCAGCTCATCGACCGCGTCTGGGGCGCCGACTACGTCGGCGACACCAAGACCCTCGACGTCCACGTCAAGCGCCTCCGCGCCAAGATCGAGCCGGACCCGGGTGCGCCGCGGTATCTGGTGACGGTGCGGGGGCTCGGGTACAAGTTCGAGCCGTAGACCCGGGTGGGTGCCGGTCGCCGATCGGAGGTCGGCGCAGCGCTCCGAAGCCTGCGTAGCGGTGCGAGGGGTGCGTCGGGGACGGTGCTCGAGCCGGACCCGGGTGCGCCGCGGTATCTGGTGACGGTGCGGGGGCTCGGGTACAAGTTCGAGCCGTAGACCGGCCAAGAGCCGCTGGCCCACGGCCACGCGCTCCTCGTACGCCGAAGGGCGGCACCCTCCAAGGGGTGCCGCCCTTCGGCGTGTACGGGCGTACGGGGCTCAGTGGTCGGAAGACTCCTGGGACTCCGCGGCCGAGGTCGACGTGGACGGGGAGGCCGTCGAGCCGGCTGCGGTGCCCTCCTCCTCCGTGGTGCCCTCTTCGGTGGACGGTGAGCCCGAGGTGGACGCGGAGGGGGAGCCGGAGGTCTCCTCGGACGGGGAGGCGGTGGCGGCGGGGGCCTCGGGGATGTCGCTCGGGCCCCACTTCTCGAAGTAGTGCTCGGCGGGGACCACGAAGGCGCGCAGGCCGACCTCGCCGGTTTCGCTGAAGTTGAAGGTGACCTGCTGGGCGTTGCCGTCCTTGACCGCGTCGGCGACGTCCGTCAGGACCGCGGAGGCGTTGCCCTCGCCGCCCAGGATCACGGAGCCGCCGGCCGGGACGACGATCTTGCCGCCCTCGCCCTCGCCCTCGCCCTCGCCCTCGCCCTTGGCGGGCGTGAGTTCGGCGGTGCCGGCGCCCTCCACGGTGATGGAGTCCAGCGTCTGGTCGGTCGTGGCGCCGTTGAACAGCGTCGCGGAGACCACGGCAGAACCCTTGGTCTCGGTGCCCGGCTGGGTGACCACGATCGCGTTCTGGATCTTGATGTCGCCGACGCTGGTGGCCGCGTTGTCCGGCTTGATCTCCAGTGTCTGGGCGTTGTTGCCGGCGGCGCACGCGGCGAGTGAGGCGATCGAGAACGCGATGGCGGCGGCGGCGAGGGCGCCGCGTCGAAGGCTGCTGCTCACGGCGGCGGCAACTCCTAGAACGTGGGCGGTACGTGGTCTGTAGCGGCCTTAGGTTACCGAGCCGTTCCGCCGCCGCCGCACCCGACCCTCCCCAAGTCCCCGACAAGCCACGGGAAGCAATTGCGGAGCGTCACCCACACGCCCGTCCCGCATTCAGATAACCAGCATCGAACTCGCCGCCGCCGCGCCTGGATTTCCGCCAAGGAATGCGGGCCGGTGCCGAAAATCGATCAGCCGCCAGAACGCCCGCCAGAACGCCCGCCAGAACGCCGCCGGAACGGCACAAGAACACGATCCGGTAACGGCGGAACAGTGTCCGTAGATCGAACTCCTTGATCAATTCCGGATTCGTCTCGTACCCGACTCCGCTCACCGAACGGAGTAGCGGAAGTCGCACACTTGGGGGCGGACAAAGCGGGATGTTCGGTCGCTCGTGGAGCCCTCCGGATGCGTGTAACGTACGCGTTTCACTCCGCCCGGAGAGCCGCTCCGACCTGCGGATACCCTCTTCCGTTCGGCCTCCGCAGCACGTTCCTGTTGCAGTTGTCAAGCCCCGAGATGCGCCCTGACCTGCGAAAACGCCATTCAGAACACGCCGTTTCCGTGTTACCCTGGATAGCCACGGAAGGGGTACCTGTCACATGACGTTCAAGGTTGGCGACACCGTGGTCTATCCCCATCACGGGGCCGCGCTGATTGAGGCCATCGAAACTCGCCAGATCAAAGGCGTGGACAAGACCTATTTGGTGCTCAAGGTCGCTCAGGGCGACCTGACGGTGCGTGTGCCAGCGGACAATGCGGAGTTCGTCGGCGTACGTGATGTGGTCGGGCAGGACGGCCTGGACCGGGTCTTCGAGGTGCTGCGCGCGCCGTATGCCGAGGAGCCCACGAACTGGTCGCGTCGCTACAAGGCAAACCTGGAGAAGCTCGCCTCCGGCGATGTCATCAAGGTCGCGGAAGTCGTGCGTGACCTGTGGCGTCGTGAGCGCGAGCGCGGATTGTCCGCCGGCGAGAAGCGCATGCTTGCCAAGGCCCGCCAGATCCTGGTGAGCGAGCTCGCTCTCGCGGAGAACACGAACGAGGACAAGGCCGAGGCCCTGCTCGACGAGGTCCTCGCGTCCTGAACTGACTCCTGAGGCAGGCAGCCAGCCCGCTCAGCCGTTCAGCGCAGCACATCGAAATGCCGCGGTGCCCGATGACGTATGTATTGTCGCCGGGCGCTGCGGCATGTTCGTGCCCGGCTGCCGTACGCCTAATGGGGTCCCCGATACTTGGATACTTGGCGTGCCCCGGTACTCGGTACGTACTCGTACTTGGCGTGCCGGGCCCGGGCAGCTGGCTCGACCAGATGTCACGGAAGGGGTCCGGTCAAGGTGTCGCGCCCGGCACGCTGTGGCCATACCCACGTAGGCCGAGCACACAAACCTGACAGGAACCGATGTCTGACGATTCGCGCCCTTCGCCTTCCGGAACCGGTGCGGCAACCCGTACGGCGGCCGTGATTCCGGCCGCCGGTCGGGGCGTACGCCTCGGCCCGGGCGCCCCCAAAGCGCTACGCGCGCTGAACGGCACTCCGATGCTGATCCACGCGGTGCGGGCCATGGCCGCGTCCCGTGCCGTCTCCCTGGTGATCGTCGTGGCACCACCCGACGGCGCCCCCGAGGTCAAGACCCTGCTCGACGCGCACGCGCTGCCCGAGCGGACGGATTTCCTCGTCGTCCCCGGGGGTGAGTCGCGCCAGGAGTCGGTGAAGCTCGGCCTCGACGCGCTCCCGTCCGGCTACGACATCGTCCTCGTCCACGACGCGGCCCGTCCGCTCGTGCCCGTCGACACGGTCGACGCCGTCATCGAGGCCGTACGGGACGGGGCCCCGGCCGTGGTGCCCGCGCTGCCGCTCGCGGACACGGTCAAGGAGGTCGAGCCGGCGGACGCGCCGGGTGTGCCGGAGCCGGTCGTCGCCACGCCGGAGCGGGCGCGGCTGCGGGCGGTGCAGACGCCGCAGGGGTTCGACCGGGAGACGCTGCTCCGGGCGCACGAGACGGTCACCGGGGAGGTGACCGACGACGCGAGCATGGTGGAGCGGCTCGGGCTGGGGGTCGTGGTCGTGCCGGGACACGAGGAGGCGTTCAAGGTGACGCGGCCGCTGGATCTGGTGCTCGCGGAGGCGGTCCTGGCGCGCAGGAGGCTGAACGATGGGTTCTGAAAGCTCCGGGGGTGCCGGGACCGCGCCGGCACCGTCCGTGCCGGGATCCGTGGTGTTGCCGCAGGTCGGGATCGGTACCGACATCCACGCCTTCGAGGAGGGGCGGGAGCTGTGGTGCGCCGGGCTGAAGTGGGAGGGGGAGGGGCCTGGGCTGGCCGGGCACTCCGACGCGGACGTCGTGGCGCACGCCGCCTGCAACGCGTTGTTCTCCGCGGCCGGGATGGGGGACCTCGGGCAGCACTTCGGTACCGGGCGGCCCGAGTGGTCCGGGGCGTCGGGGGTGACGTTGCTGGCCGAGGCGGCGCGGATCGTGCGGGCGGGCGGGTTCGCCATCGGCAATGTCGCGGTGCAGGTCGTCGGGTCGCGACCGAAGATCGGGAAGCGGCGGGACGAGGCGCAGAAGGTGCTTTCGGAGGTCGTGGGGGCGCCGGTTTCGGTGTCCGGGGCGACTACGGACGGGCTGGGGTTTCCCGGGCGGGGCGAGGGGCTGATGGCGGTCGCCACGGCGCTTGTGGTGCGGGTGGGCTGAGGCGCGGTTCTCTCGCCCCCGCCGCCCCTACCCGTCCCCTCCCCGGGGGCTGCGCCCCCGGCCCCCGGCTCGCGTGCTTCTGTTCGGCTGCGGATCGTCGTGGTTGCCCGCGCAGTTCCCCGCGCCCCTTTTGGGCGCGCGGCCCGTCAGGGGGTGCTGGGCGTGCGTACGTCACGAATCTGTTGTCCTTGGGGTCAAGGGCTCGGGGCATGGGCGGTGGCCCACTACCCTTGGACTCGTGACTATTCGCCTGTACGACACCAACGCCCGGCAGATTCGTGACTTCGCCCCGCTCACGCCGGGTTGTGTCTCGATCTACCTGTGTGGCGCCACGGTGCAGGCGGCCCCGCACATCGGGCACATCCGGTCGGGGCTCAACTTCGACATCATGCGCCGGTGGTTCGAGTACCGCGGGTACGACGTGACGTTCGTCCGGAATGTCACGGACATCGACGACAAGATCATCGCGAAGGCGGCCGACCAGGGGCGCCCCTGGTGGTCGATCGGGTACGAGAACGAGCGCGCGTTCAACGACGGGTACGGCGTGCTCGGTTGCCTGCCGCCGACCTACGAGCCGCGTGCCACCGGGCATGTGACCGAGATGGTCGAGATGATGCGCGGGCTGATCGAGCGCGGACACGCGTACGAGGCGGACGGGAACGTCTACTTCGACGTGCGGTCGTTCCCCGAGTATCTGCAGCTGTCCAATCAGGAGCTCGACAACCTCCTCCAGCCCTCCGGCGAGGGCGAGACCGGCAAGCGCGACCCCCGTGACTTCGCCATGTGGAAGTCGGCGAAGCCGGGGGAGCCGACCTGGGAGACGCCCTGGGGGCGCGGGCGGCCGGGCTGGCACCTGGAGTGCTCGGCCATGGCGCACAAGTACCTGGGCAGCGCCTTCGACATCCACGGCGGCGGCCTCGACCTGATCTTCCCGCACCACGAGAACGAGATCGCGCAGGCCAAGGCCTTCGGCGACGACTTCTCCAAGTACTGGGTGCACAACGCCTGGGTCACCATGAGCGGCGAGAAGATGTCCAAGTCGCTGGGCAACTCGGTGCTCGTGAGTGAGATGGTCAAGCGCTGGCGGCCCATCGTGCTCCGCTACTACCTGGGCACCCCGCACTACCGGTCGATGATCGAGTACAGCGAGGACGCCCTGCGCGAGGCCGAGTCGGCGTTCGCCCGTATCGAGGGGTTCATCCAGCGGGTCGTCGAGAAGGCCGGCGGAGTCGTCGAGCCCGCGGCCGAGGTGCCGCCGGCGTTCGCCGAGGCGATGGACGACGACCTGGGGGTGCCGCAGGCGCTCGCCGTCGTGCACACCACGGTCCGGCAGGGCAACAGCGCGCTGGCCGCCGACGACAAGGAAGAGGCCGTGGCGCGGCTCGCCGAGGTGCGGGCCATGCTCGGTGTGCTCGGCCTCGACCCGCTGGACGCGCACTGGGCCGGTGGCGGCGGCGACCGCGGCGAGGACCTCCACGGGGTCGTCGACACGCTCGTCGGACTGGTCCTCCAGCAGCGCGAGGCCGCCCGTGCCCGTAAGGACTGGGCCACCGCGGACGCCATCCGCGACCAGCTCAACCAGTCGGGTCTGGTCATCGAGGACAGCCCGGACGGTCCGCGCTGGACGCTCGGCCCGCGCTGACCCTTTCTTGATCGATTGTGCCGCCCGGCTCTCCGGGCGGCACACTGCATTACGTACACACGATGACGAACACACGCACGCTTCGCAGAGACGGGTAGGTCATGGCCGCTAACAACCGCCGCATGTCCGGCAAGAAGGGCGCGCAGGTCGGCAGTGGCGGCCAGCGGCGCAAGGGGCTCGAAGGCAGGGGGCCGACGCCGCCCGCCGAGATGCGCAAGAAGCACAAGGCGAACCGCATCGCCAACGCCAAGGCGAAGCAGGCCGCGCGCCGCCCCGTGGCGCGTGGCCGGGGCGGCAAGGGCACGTCCGAGATGGTCGTCGGGCGCAACCCCGTCGTCGAGGCGCTGCGCGAGGGCGTGCCCGCCTCGACGCTCTACGTCCAGCAGTTCATCGACAACGACGAGCGGGTGCGTGAGGCACTGCAGCTCGCGGCCGAGCGCGGCGGCATCAACCTGATGGAGGCGCCGCGGCCCGAGCTGGACCGCATGACCAACGGGCTCAACCACCAGGGGCTCGTCCTCCAGGTCCCGCCCTACGAGTACGCGCATCCCGAGGACCTGGTGGCCGCCGCGCACGACGAGGGCGAGGACCCGCTGATCGTCGCCCTCGACGGGGTGACCGACCCGCGCAACCTCGGCGCCGTCGTCCGGTCCGTCTCCGCGTTCGGCGGCCATGGCGTCGTCGTGCCCGAGCGGCGCGCGGCCGGCATGACCGCCGGCGCCTGGAAGACGTCCGCAGGCACGGCAGCCCGTACGCCCGTCGCCCGCTGCACCAACCTCACGCGCGCGCTGGAGGCCTACAAGAAGGCCGGCGTCGTCGTGGTCGGCCTCGCCGCCGACGGAGAGTCCGAGGTCGGCGACCTGGAGGCCCTTGGCGGCCCGGTCGTCATCGTGGTCGGCAGCGAGGGCAAGGGCCTGTCCCGCCTCGTCGGCGAGACCTGTGACTACCGGGTGCGGATTCCCATGCCAGGTGGGGCCGAGTCGTTGAACGCCGGTGTGGCGGCGGGCGTTGTGTTGTACGAGGCGGCACGGCGCAGGGCGTAAAAGGGGCCCTAGCTGGGAGTTCGGGATGTTCTGGATCCCCTTGACGGGGTCCGGACAGATCGGGGCGGCCAAAACAGTGTCCTAACGACACGTCACTCGGTTAGATGAGTGTGGACACCAGAACACCCCGCACACCCACGGGGGACCGTTCGTCGGGATTCGACTCGGGATTCGACTCGGGATTCGACGACGTTCCCGCGCTGAGCATGGTGAAGGTGCCGAGCGATCCGGCGCAGGTCATCGTCAACCACGCGAGCTTCCGCGTGCAGTTGGGCGTCTCCACGCGGGCGTCCCCGCGCATCGCACGGCACTTGAGCGCCAGCGCGGACACCGCGCACATCCCCGTCGTGGGCACGGCGGGGCGCTCCGGCGCGCCCGCCGCCGGGCGTCGGCGCGCACCTGTCGTCTGGAGCGGGAAGTCCGCGCCGGACGACACCGGAGCCCACCGGCTCCTCCAGGCGGTACGCGGCGCGGGCGTCATCGGAGTCCCCGATCCGCTGAGCGACACGGGCTCGACCCAGGTCATTCCCCGCGTCGACGGCGCGGGCAGCGGCGGCTACGACACCGACAGCGGGCGCTACGGCGACGAAGGCGGCCGCTACGGCGACGAAGGCGGCCGCTACCGCGACGAAGGCGGGCGCTACGGCGCCGACTTGACCGTCGAGACGCCCGTCGTCGGCAGCCAGCGCACGCACGGCGACCATGCCGCCCCCGACGGCACCCGGCTGCTGCCCACCATGCGGAGTGTCGGCAGCACGTACGACGAACCTGAGTACGACCGGACGGCGCAGTACGGCCAAGACGCCTACTCCGACGGGGAGTTCGCGGATACTCCCGACGACGGCGAGGACGAGCGGAGCGGGCTGCGGACCGGCAACGAGCCTGTCCGGCACGCCTATTACCCGGGCCGCCGGATGAACCTGGGCGTCGTGCTGCTGCCGCTGCGCGTCTTCCTCGGATGCATCTCCATCTACGCCGGCATGGGCAAGCTCTGCGACCCGCACTACTTCGACGGCGGCAAGCGCGGCTCCATGGTGAAGTGGCTGAACACGCTGCACCCGTGGGAAGTCGCCGAGCCGCTGCGGCAGTTCGCTCTCGAACACCCGGTGGGTTCGGGGCTCGTCATCGCCTTCGCCCAGGTCATCGTCGGTGTGCTGACCGTCCTCGGACTCTGGCAGCGGGTCGCCGCCGGCGTCGGGGTGCTGCTGTCGGCCGCGCTGCTCGTCACCGTCAGCTGGAAGACCATCCCCGTCTACGAGACGCCCGACATCATCTACCTCGCCGCCTGGTCCCCGCTGATCATCGCGGGCGCGCCGGTGTACTCCGTCGACGGGCGGCTCGCGGGCGTCGCCTGGCGCTCCCTCGGGCCGCGCACCGACATCTGGGAGCTGCGGCGGTACGTGCTGCGGAGGGGCGCGCTCGTCACCGCGATCGTCGTCGGGCTGACGCTGCTCGTGGGGTCAGTGCTCGGCGGGGCCGTGCGGGACACCGACCGGATCGTCGTTCCCGGGCCCGGGGAGGCGCCGCGCAACGAGCTGCCGGGGTCGCCGCTGCCGGGTGAGCCGAGCAAGCGGCGCCAGGACAGCCCATCCGCGTCCAACTCGCCCACCGCGGGCGCGACGTCGGCGAGTCCTTCGCAGGAGGCCACTACGCCGCCGGCCACGCGGGACACCGGTGCGGTCACCGGGGGGCAGCCGAGTCAGACGCAGGGGACGGCGGGGCAGGCGCCGCCGCAGCAGTCTTCACCGGTTGAGCAGGTGCCGAGTACTACTGCTGGGCCCAGTTCGAGCGGGGGCACGAATGCGGGCGCCTCCGGCGGTACGACCGGGGGGTCCGGCGGGTCCACCGGGGGTTCCGGTGGGAGTTCTTCGGGTGGGCAGCCTGGGCTGGTGGGGGGATTGCTCGGATAGGTTCCTCCGGCTGCGCCGATATGCAGATGGGCCCCGCGTGATTTTCTGCGCGGGGCCCATTGCTGTGTGTTCTGGCGGAGGTGGGTGGGTGGGGCGCCTGATAGCTGGAGGGAGTTGTGGTGTGGCGAGTGCGGACCGTTCGTGGCTGGTCGCGCAGCTTCCCGCGCCTCTGTGGGGCGCTGCCCCTTGCCCCAGACCCTGAATGACGCCCTTCAGCGGCCCAGCGCTGCCAGTTCCTTCGCTGCCTCTGTCAGGTCCTTGGCCGTGTCGATGGCTCGCCAGTAGGCGCCCTGGGGGATGGGGAAGCCCGCGAGGCGGCGTTCTCGGGCCAGGCGGGGGAAGGTGGTGCGTTCGTGGTCGCCCCGGGAGGGGAGGAGGTCGGTGAACTCCGGGGAGAAGACGTAGACGCCGGCGTTGATCTCGTACGTCGTCGGCGGGGCCTCGATGAAGTCGGTGACGCGGCCGAAGCCGTCCGTCTTCACCGCGCCCCAGGGGATGCGGGGACGGGCCAGGGCGAGGGTGACGAGGGCGTCGCGTTCGGTGTGGAAGTCCGCCATGTCGCGGAGCGAGAAGCGGGTCCAGATGTCGCCGTTGGTGGCGTACCAGGGGCGGTCGGGGTGGGGGAGGTGGGCGGCGGCGTACTTGAGGCCGCCGCCTCGGCCCAGGGGTTCCGTCTCGACGACCGTGGTGACGCGGACCGGCAGGTCGGCCGAGTCCAGCCACTTCTGCAGGACATCGGCGAGGTGGCCGCAGGAGACGACCACGTCGGTCACGCCCTCCTCGGCGAGCCAGGTGAGCTGATGGCCGATGATCGGGGTGCCCGTACCGGGGATCTCGACCATGGGCTTGGGCCGGTCGTCGGTGTACGGACGCAGCCGGGAGCCCTGGCCACCGGCGAGGACCACGGCTTGAACGGGGCGCGACGCGGCGTTCGGATCGGTCATGACCGAACTGTACGTGGCGCCCCGTTCGCGGGAGCACGGCCCTGGGATCGGTATGCGGGGTGGAACGGGGCGGTATACGGGGGGTGCGAGCCCTGGCCCTCGGGGATCCTTCAGGGCCTCCGGGAGCCGCTGGGAGCCGTGGGGGCTTCCAGCGGCCCTGCGGGGCCCTCGGTGGTGCCCTGCGCGGTGCTCAGCTGTACTGGGCGGCCACCCCTGTCGCGAAGGACGTGTCGCAGACCGGGCGGGCGTAGGACTGCGCGCGGGTGGGGCCGTAGGCGCGGACGGCGGCGCGGCCGAGGGCGCGGGCGATGGAGGTGCAGTGCCTCGCCAGTGCCGGGCGGCCGTTCACCGCCTGCTGGAGGTGGGTGAGGGCGACGCCCGGGTCCTCCTCCTGGAGCTCCACGAGGAGCTTGTCGCGCAGCACCTCGTGCGGGGCACGGGTCTTGGCGCGCTGGGAGACCTCGGAGGCGGCGAGCACCGACTCCGCGGAGTCGGAGCCCGACCAGTTGACCCGGGTGACCGCGAGGGTGCCGGAGAGGACCAGGACGACGGGCAGGACCAGAGCCAGGGAACGGCCGATCCGGCGGGCGGGACCGCGGCCGTGCCGCGTCCGTTGGGTGTAGGTGTGGGTGTGCTTCACGCGAGTGAGGGTAGCGCGGAGTAGTGATATGGCGACATTAGGTCACCTATACGGGGGACGCTGAAGCGCCGTTTTCTGGGTAGCGGGTTGACCCACGCTGGTCGAAATGGACCTGATTGCCGGGGTAGTTGGTGACAGCGAAAAGGGCCCCGCAGGTGTTTGCGGGGCCCTCTTCGTCAACCTGGGTGATTTGTCCCGGGCCGGTGGTTTCGCGAACGGTCACGAACGGTCGTGTCCGGTTCAGTCGGAGAGGCGCTCGCCCGTCGAGGTCGAGAACACGTGGTTCTCGCCCGGACGCGGCACGACGTGCAGCGTCGCGCCCTTCTCCGGGACCTGGCGGCCGTTGACGCGGACCACGAGGTCCTTGGTCTCGCCGTCGACCTCGGCGGTGCCGTAGACGTAACCGTCGGCGCCGAGCTCCTCGACGACGTTGACGGTGACGGCGAGGCCGGCCGGGGCGTCGTCGGTGTCCTTCGACAGGGCGGAGGCGGCGGCGCCGCCGTGCTCCACGATGTCGAAGTGCTCGGGACGGACACCGACGGTGACCGTGGTGTCACCCCTGTCGGAGGCGGCCTTGAGGGCGTCACGGTTGACCGGGACGACGCTGTTGCCGAACTTCACGCCGCCGTCGGTGATCGGGACCTCGACCAGGTTCATGGCCGGGGAGCCGATGAAGCCGGCGACGAAGAGGTTGGCCGGGCGGTCGTACATGTTGCGCGGGGTGTCGACCTGCTGGAGCAGACCGTCCTTGAGGACCGCCACACGGTCGCCCATCGTCATGGCCTCGACCTGGTCGTGGGTGACGTAGACGGTGGTGATGCCGAGGCGGCGCTGCAGGGACGCGATCTGCGTACGGGTCGAGACACGGAGCTTGGCGTCGAGGTTCGACAGCGGCTCGTCCATGAGGAAGACCTGGGGCTCACGCACGATGGCACGGCCCATGGCGACACGCTGACGCTGACCACCGGAGAGGGCCTTCGGCTTGCGGTCCAGGTAGTCGGTGAGGTCGAGGATCTTCGCGGCCTCCTCGACCTTCTGCCGGATCTCCGCCTTGTTCACGCCGGCGATCTTCAGCGCGAAGCCCATGTTGTCGGCGACCGACATGTGCGGGTAGAGCGCGTAGTTCTGGAACACCATGGCGATGTCCCGGTCCTTCGGCGGCAGGTGCGTGACGTCGCGGTCACCGATGCGGATGGCGCCGCCGTTGACGTCCTCGAGCCCCGCGAGCATGCGGAGCGAGGTGGACTTGCCGCAACCGGACGGACCGACGAGGACGAGGAACTCGCCGTCCTCGATGTCGATCTCCAGAGCATCGACGGCGGGCTTCGTGGAACCCGGGTAGATCCGGGTCGCCTTGTCGAACGAAACTGTGGCCATGGGTCGTAGGCCCCCTTCACCGGCAGGAACGTGCCGGACGATCCGAGTAAAGGTGGTGATCCACCGCGGACGGTTCCACGGTGGTGTAGTCCACGGGAGTGGATTGGGTCAGGACGGTACCTGTCGTTCACCTGGTCTGTCAGTACCTGGACCCCTGTGAACTTCGCGGAAATTTTCGACGAGCGCACCCTGTGACGTGGGTACACTGCACGGGCGCCCCCGCGAGGGGCCACGCCTCCTTAGCTCAGCTGGCCAGAGCAACGCACTTGTAATGCGTAGGTCGTCGGTTCGAATCCGACAGGGGGCTCTGTTGATCCCGGGTCGCGATTGCGGCCCGGGATTTTTTGTTGGAGGGGGTGGGTCAGCGGAGGCGGCGGGCGAGTTCCAGGTCATCGGGGTCGAGGGGGCGGCCCTCTTCGATCTCCCAGATGGCGTTCTGGAGGAGGCGGGCGAGGGTCCAGGCTCGGGCGTGGTCGCGGTCCAGGGAGAGGACGTCCGTCATCGCGTCGAAGCGCCAGGGGACCTCGTTCGGGTCGAAGCGGTTGTTCAGGGCCGGCCAGAGTTCGAAGGCGGGGTCGCCGGCGAGGGGCTTGGGGTCGATGGCGAGCCAGGGGGCGCGGTCTGCGCCGAGGACGTTGTCGAAGTGCAGGTCCCAGTGGAGGAGGCGGTCGCCGGGTTCGGCGATGACCTCGCGTACCGCTGCCGCGGAGTCCGCGATCAGGCGGCGGTCGGACGCGTCCGGGATGCGGGCCAGGACCGGCGGGGTGCGGTCCAGCATGTCCGCCGCGATGTCGGCCAGGCGGCGCATGGTCGGCGGGGCCGGTGTGGTGGTCAGGTGGGCCAGCAGGTGGGCGATGACCAGGACGGCCTTGCGGGTGTCCGGCTCGTGGGACAGCATGCGGGCCGGGTCGAGGCGTTCGAGCAGCATGGTGCCCGTTTCGTCGTCGTGGGCCAGGAGCCGTACCGCCCCGTCGCCGTTCCAGACGCGCAGGGCGACCGGCTCGCCCTCGCTCTCGTCGTCGAGGATCTGGAGCTTGAGGACCGCCGGGGTGTCGTCGGCCGTGCGGACCACGGGCAGGACCAGGGCGCACATGCCGTGCATGGCCGGGCCGTCGAGGCGCAGTCCCCAGTGGTCCAGGAATCCGGTGGCCAGGCCGGGAAGGGCGGCGGCGAAGGCCAGGCCCTTTTCCTCGAAGAACATCTCCAGGGTGGCGGCCAGTTCCTCCGGGACCGAGATGGCATCGATCATGCGGGCGACACTACGCGCGTGCCTTCCCGGATTTCTTTGGATTTCCGGCCCGGCGGGGCGGCCCGTACGCCACGAAATCCGTAGGAGACAGGCCCGGTGGGGAGGGGTGTCGTGTCGCGTGGTCCGGCCGTGGGGCCGGTTTCAGCGGGGAACTGACGTTCTTTCATCGAAGGTGTGACCTTCATGGGCAGCGCTCGTTCCCATGGCGACGGGATTTTCGGGTGGGGGCGGGGGTGACGGGGTGGGTGAGCTGAGGAGTGTGGCGGCGCCATTCGTCGCGTCCGGCCTGCATGGTGTGGGGCCCGAGGCGAGCATCAAACTGCCCGCGCCGCTGGCGCATCTGGCGAACGCCCCCACGGCCGCTACGTCCTGGCGGGCCGGGTCGCTTTCGCGCACCGGGGCGGCGAGTGGGTCGACCGTGGCGCGGCCAACCGGGCGATCGCCAGGCGTGCAGCGGGGCCTTCGCCGTGATCATCGTCGCGGCCACCCAGGTCCCGCTGCGCCGACGGCAACGCGATGTTCACGATCGTCGCGTCCAGGATCACCATCAGCTGCGCGAGCGCGATCACGACGAGGGCCCACCAGCGGCGGGGGTCGGGGGCCGCAGGGGTGTCCGTCGCCGTGGCGGTCGGGGACGAGCGGTGCGGGCCCGGCGGCTGCGGGTCGTGGCCCGCGAGCAGGGCGCCCTCACCGTCCCGGCCGGGACGTCTCGTGGAGGTGGTCACGGCTCCAGCACCACCTTTCCGGTGGTGCCCCGGTTCTCCAGGGCGCGGTGGGCGGCGGCCGCCTCGGCGAGGGAGAAGCGGTGGACGGCCGGGGTGAGGTGGCCGGCGGCGGCTTCGGCGAGGGCGCGGAGTTCGAGGGTGCGGATGGGGTCGGGGCCGCCCGCCCGGCGGCGCATCTCCTCGCCGAGGACCGACTCCGAGACGCCCTCGACGACGTAGGGGCCGCCGTTCTTGATCCCGTCCGCCGACCAGCCGAAGACGAGGTGCCTGCCGCCGGGGGAGAGGAGGGCGACGGACTCCCGCGCCGCCGCCCCGCCGACCCCGTCGAAGACGATCGTGGCCTTCCCCCGGTACGCGGCGACCTTCTCCGGCCATGCCGGGTCGGTGTAGTCGACGGCGAGGTCGGCGCCGTTCGCCGCCACCCGGGCCGTCTTCTCGGGCCCGCCGGCGAGGCCGACGACCGTGGCGCCCGCGTTCTTGGCGTACTGCACGAGGAGCGTGCCGAGACCGCCGGCCGCCGCCGGGATCACGACCACGTCGTCCGGGCCCGGTTCGGCGAAGAGCAGGATCCCCATCGCCGTACGGCCCGTGCCGATCATCGCGACCGCCTCGGCGAAGTCGAGGTTCTCCGGGATCTCGTGCAGCCGTTCGATCTCCGTGACGGCCAACTCGGCGTAACCGCCGGGCTTGAACCCGAGGTGGGCCGTCACCCGCCTGCCGAGCCAGAGCTCCGGGACGCCCTCCCCGAGAGCCTCGACGACTCCGGCGACCTCGCGGCCGGGGACCGTGGGCAGTTCCGGTGCCGGTCCTGGTCCCGGGTGGCCCTCGCGGATGGCCGCGTCCAGCAGATGTACGCCCGCCGCGGCGACGGCGATACGCACCTGGCCCGGGCCGGGCTCGGGGTCCGCGACCTGCTCGTACGTCAGGTTCTCGGCCGGACCGAAGGCGTGCAGACGGATGGCGTGCATGAAGGGCTCCCTTGGGCGGTCTCGCGTGTCTCGCGTTCGCGTGGCGTGTGTTCGCCTGGTTTCGCTTGGCGAGCCCCAGCCTCCGACCTCAAGCGTGCTTGAGGTCAAGGGTGTTCTTCGACCTCCTGCCCAGTGCCAGCGAGACGGCCGCGAGGGCGCTGTTGAACGACACCTCCGAGAGCACGCCGGGCGCCGCGACCTGGTCGCCCGCGAGGTACACGCCGTCGCCCCGGTCCACGGCCGGGCGGTCGCGCCAGCTGGTGCCGGGCAGATCGACCGCGCCCGTACGGCCGTTCGCGGTCGCCTCGCGCCGCCAGGTGACCCGGTCCCGCCAGCCGGAAAAGGCCAGGTCCAGCAGGCGCTCGGCCCGGGCGACACCGTCCGCCCGAGACTCGTGCGGACCGATCGGGAACTGCCCCTGGAGCAACTGTTCGCCCGCCGGGGCCAGCGTGCGGTCCTGCGCGGTGAACCGTTCGACCCAGCCGGGCGCGTCCAGGTCGGAGACCGCGAACGCGTCTCCGCGACGGGTACGTACGGCGAGGTCGAGGAGTGCCGTACGGCCGCTCGGCCAGGTCAGCGAGTCGTCCTTGAGCAGGCGGCGGGCGGCGTCGAGGGAGGTGGCGACGATGATGGGGCCGGTGCCCTTGCCGTTGTTGTTGGTGCTGCTGAGGACGTCGAGGCTGTCGACCCGGCTGAGGGTCTCCATGCGGACGCCGAGGTTCCAGGCGCGGGCCGCCATCCGGTCGATGACGCTCGCCCAGCCGCCGCGCGGGTAGTGCGCCTCCGGGGGCAACTTCGTGGCCCGGCGCAGCCGTTCCTGTACGAACGCGGCGGACAGGGAGCCCGGGTCGTGGTGGAACAGCGCCACCGCCGAGTAGGTGGCGGCGGCGCGCGCGGCCTCCTCGCCGGCCTGTTCGGTCGCCCAGGTGAGGAAGTCGACGTCGACAGGCGGGTGTTGGCCCGTACGGCGTGGGCGGAGGAGCTTGAGCATCGCGAACGGCGGGGTCCGGCGCAGGACGCCCTTGTGGTGCAGGCGCAGCCGGGCGGTCTCCAGGGGCGGGAGGGGGGCGAGCGGCCCGATCAGGTCCCGTTGCCCGAGCCAAGTCCAGTGCGGGCCGCCGCTGTACAGCGCGTGCGGTCCCTCATTCGTCCGGTACCGCCCCTCCGCGGTCCGCGCCCGGCCACCGAGCGTGTGGTGTGCCTCGTAGACGGTGACCCTCGCGCCCGCCTCGGCGGCGGTGATCGCCGCGGTGAGCCCGGCGAAGCCGCCGCCGATGACGGTGAGGGGGGTGGGGGTGCGGGAGGAGGAGATGTGCGTGGCTGGAGCACGGTGCATGGCTGGGGCTCCCTCGGGTCGGTGTCGGCCGTCTTGGCAGCTGTCTGCGGGTACGACAGGTCGAGGGCGCCGGAATGTGACATGGGGCTGTCGGTGGGGGGTTCCTGGGCGTGTATGTGCAGGTCAGGCGGAGTGTCAGTGGTGGGGTGCAGGATGGGGGGATGGTGAGGGCGAGGTCGGTGGTGAAGGCGGCGCGGCGGCCGGAGGTGCGGTTGCCGGTGCTGGAGGCGTACGTGGGCGGGGAGTTGGAGCCCGACGGGGACTATGACGGGCTGGAGTTCCGGGACGAGGACTTCGTCGGGCAGGACGGTGGGGGCGCCCGTTTCATGGACTGCGCGTTGACGGGGTGCGCGCTGGACGAGACGCGGCTGCACCGGGCTCGTGTGCTCGACTCCGTCCTCACCGGGATACGGGGTGTCGGTACGGATCTGGCCGAGGCGACGTTGCGTGATGTGGAGCTGGTGGAGGCGCGGCTCGGTGGGGTGCAGTTGCACGGGGCCGTGCTGGAGCGGGTGCTCGTGCGTGGGGGGAAGATCGACTACCTCAACCTGCGGGAGGCCCGGCTCAAGGACGTGGTGTTCGAGGACTGTGTGCTGGTCGAGCCGGATTTCGGGGGTGCGCGGTTGGAGCGGGTCGCGTTTGTGGGAGGTGCGTTGAAGGGGGCTGATCTGAGTGGGGTGACCTTGGTGGATGTGGATCTGCGGGGGGCCGCGTCGGTGGAGATCGCGCGGGGGGTGGAGCGGTTGTCGGGGGCGGTGATCAGTGCGGCGCAGTTGATGGATCTGGCGCCGGTGTTGGCGGGGGAGATGGGGATTCGGGTGGAGGGGTGACCTTCGGTCGGGGTGGGGC
>NZ_JBHVDX010000190.1:0-20619 GCF_042802555.1 Streptomyces sp. NPDC057474
GTGTCTCCACCCCGGGCCACGTCCGCGTCGAACGAGAACCGTCAGACCCGTACCCTCTCGTCCTCCTGGGCCTTCACCGGCGCCGGCCCACGCCCATCTGCTTCGTGACTCCACCCACGCGTGAACGCGAGGGCTTCCTGTGTCGTGGCTGGGCCACGTCGCAGAGGGCCGGCCCGGCCCTGTTGAGGACGTTCAGGGCACCGACGTGGTCTGCGTTGGCGGTCCTCACACACGCGGTGCACTGGAACTTCGCGCGGGTGGTGCGGTTCTCCTTCGCGACGTGCCCGCAGGACGGACAGGTGCGGGAGGTGTTACGGGGGTCCACCGCGATGACGGGCCGACCGGCGCTTTCAGCCTTGTTGGCGAGGGCTGCGAGGAACACCCCCCAACCCGCGTCGAGGATGCTGCGGTTGCGCCCGGCCTTCGCGGCCCGCTCATTCCCCAACCCGCCACAGCGGGGCGTCCACTCGACAGATGTCGGATGATGTCGGTATGACGACGTACGCGGCGCTGTTGCGCGGAATCAATGTGGGCGGCAAGAAGAAGGTCCCGATGGCCGACCTCCGCACCCTCCTGACCGGCCTGGGCCACGGCGGCGTGGCCACCTACCTCCAGAGCGGCAACGCGGTCTTCACCAGCGACCACGGCGACGAGGACTCCCTCGCCGCCGAGATCACCACCGCCATCCAGAAACACTTCGGCTTCACCGTCGACGTCCTGGTGCGCGACCATGCCTACCTGGAGTCCGTACGCGAGGCGTGCCCTTTCCCGGCGGCGGAACTGGAGGGCAAGCAACTCCACGTCACCTACTTCTCCAAGCCGGTGGCGGAGGACCGCTTCGAGTCCATCGACCAACAGGTCTTCTTGCCCGAGCAGTTCAGGCTCGGAGACCGGGCGCTCTACCTCTACGCCCCCGACGGCCTGGGCCGCTCCAAGCTGGCGGAGACCTTGTCGAAGCCGCGCCTCCTGACGGGCCTGGTGGCGACGACCCGCAACTGGAACACGGTGGTGAAACTGGCGGAGCTGACAAAGGTCGGTTGACCAGGGCCCCGCAACGTTTAATAACCCCATGCGATACATCGTCATCGGCGCAGGCGCGGTAGGCGGAGCCATCGGCGGCCGTCTCGCCCAAGCCGGCCGCGAGGTGATCCTGGTTGCCCGCGGCGCCCACTACACGGCCCTCCGCGACCGCGGCCTCCGCCTCATCACGCCCGACGGCGCCCACACCCACCACCTCCCCACGGTCGACGGCCCCGCCGCCCTCGGCGACCTCCGCCCCGACGACGTACTCCTCCTGACCGTGAAAACCCAGGACACCGAAGCGGCCCTCGCGGTCTGGGCCCCCGCCCAGGTGACCGGCGGCGGCACCGCGGCGGAACGCCTCCCCCTGGTTTGCGCCCAGAACGGCGTCGAGAGCCAGCGCCTCGCCCTCCGCCGCTTCCACCGGGTGTACGGCGTCTGCGTCTGGCTGCCCTCCACGTTCGTCGAACCCGGCGTCGTGTCGGCCGCCGGCACCCCGCTCACCGGCATGCTCCACCTCGGCCGCTATCCCCACGGCACCGACGAGACGGCCCGCCGTATCGTCGCCGACCTGACGAAGTCCCACTTCGAGGCCCCGGTCGTACCGGACGTCCAGCGCTGGCAGTACGCCAAACTGCTGGGCAACCTGGCCAACGCCCTCGAAGCCGTGAGCGGTCCGCTCGACAGCGAAGCTGCCCGGACGCTGTACGCCAGGGTGCGGGCGGAGGGCGAGCGGGTACTCGACGCCGCCGGGATCGCGTACGCGAGCGCCGAGGAACAGCGGACGACCCGCGGCGACAAGATCACCCTGGTCCCGCTAAACGGCACCCCGCGCGGCGGCGGCTCCTCCTGGCAGTCCCTCACCCGCGGCACCGGCACCATCGAGGCCGACCACCTCAACGGCGAGATCGCCCTGCTGGGCCGCCTCCACGGCGTACCGACCCCGCTCAACGACCTGCTGCAACGGCTCGCGAACATGTTCGCCCACGAGCGCAGGGAGGCCGGTTCGCTGCCACTGCCGAGGCTGACGCGCATGGCGGACGACGCTGTCGCGTTTGTTCAAGAGGACTGAGCGAGCCGTCCCTAGCGTGAGGTGCATGACGAACCACGACACCACGCACCCGCACCACCCGTACATGGCCGAATGCGCCACCGAGGCGGCCCGTGTCGCCCGGGGCGTCACGGCGGAACAGCTCCCCCTGCCCACCCACTGCGGCGACTGGGACGTCCGGGCCCTGGTCAACCACTGGGTCCTCTACACCTCCCACGGCCTCGAACACCGCGCGCTGCGTAAGCCCCTCCCCGAGGAACTGACCAAGCGCGACTTCACCACCGACCCGGACTGGGCCGACGCCTACGCCGCCCAACTGGACCGCGCGGTCGCGGCCTGGGCCGATCCGGCGCTCTGGGAGGGCGACATCGACCTCGGCATGGGCCCTCTGCCGGCCACCGACCTCGCCGGCATGATCATCAAGGAGATGGCCGTCCACGGCTGGGACGTGGCCACGGCCACCGGCCAGCCCTTCCACATCTCGGAACCGGCCGCCCGCTTCGTCCTCACCGTCGTAGAAACCCACGGCGACCTCTACCGCCAGTACGACGGCTTCGCCGCCCCCGTCTCGGTACCGGCCGACGCGCCCCCCTTCGACCGCGCGCTGGGGGCGAGCGGCCGGGATCCGCAGCAGGGCGTTGTGGGGATGGGCAGCCACTGAGGAGCCTGGAAAGGGGCCTGAAGGGCGGCACCAAAGCCGGGCGGCGGTGAGTTCAGACCGGCTCGCCCCACCACTCCCCGTCCCGGCCCGCCCAGTTCGTGGGGCGCAAGCCCGGACCGGCGACCAGGAAGAGGCCGCCCATGACGGCCCGGACGGGCGAGAGGTCGTATACCGCGCAGGCCGCCGCGAGGATGCAGTCCCGACCAGCCTCACCCCGCCGCGCAAGGGAGTTGGCGGAGCAGGGCTCGGCGGTGCTGTTCAGGACCTCGATCCCGCTGACCTGGACCGGCGATGCGCCGCCCTCGCACGCCTCCTCGGCCAACCCGGGACCGTCTGGTGCGCTAGGCGCGGACGCCACTGGGGATGGGCCGTGCGGTTGAGTCATCGCTTCCGCAAAGAAGTCTACTGGTCATAGGGAAGGTTCAGGGAGGTTCCGAAGAATCATGCGTAAGAAGGGATTATTGCAGTTGTTGCTTCGTCCGCTCTCGGTTGGATTGCAGCTCTATCGGTCATCTTCGGGAACAAGGGTGCACTTTCCTCCTTGGCTGCTCAAGGTGTATTGGGCTGATTTACCATCGGCAGAGACAACGTAAACCGTTCCATCGGTGACCGTCACGGCATCTTGCGCTCGAACTTTCGTGTCGAGGGTAGTCGAAGAGGAATCCAGCAGGCGGACAGTTCCGTCTGACACCAAGACTCCACAGTCGCCGTACATGCTGATGCGTGCGTCTCCGGTGGCCACAGTCGTGGCGGCCTCGGAGTGCGAGTCCGTGATGTTCTGAAGAAGGATCTGCTGCGTGTTCCCGTTTTCGCTCGCGGTGTACTTTCCAGATATCACATGTGAACCGTCGGTGAAGCATTCGCTCGCGAAGTCCCGGTGGCTTCGGAGCTTTTTTCCGTTCGTCAGGCTGACTTGCTGAGAGTCATTTCCCAGAGTGATTCCATATTTGGGCCGGGTCGAGAGGCAGCCTAGTGGTCCGGGGAGTCCCGTCGAGATCGTGTGCGGTTTCTCGGGGTGTCCGTCGCTCAGATCGAACAGAAAGCCGCTCCACGGCGAATTCGTGAGATCGCCCCGAGCCGTCGACACTGAAAGTAGTCGACCATTGCTTGACAAGCTGCCCTGAGGTGCGTTCGTGCCAGCCTTTACGGGTAGACTCGAATCTTTCCCTCGAGAGCTCCAGAGAAGGCTGTGGGAGTCGGCTGCCACCCAGTCTGCCGGTCCTGAACTCCAATAGAGATTGACCTCGGGGTCCTTGAACGACTTCCTGACCACTTCGCCTTGCATGCGCCACACGAAGGAGGAGCCGATGGGACCGGAATCCTCCTGGCTGTTGGTGGAGTACGCCGCGTCGGGGCATGCGCGGGCGCAGTGAATCTCGCCCAGATTCGTAACCTTCTCCGCCCAGGATGCCTTGCCGTTCTTGAAGTGGCCCTTCAATTCCCCGTTCTGGAAATTGTAGGTAAGGAATCCGTGGGAATCGGCATCGACGATAGTTGTGCTAACGATCTCACGCTCGTTCTTCGTGTCGCTCGACGAGAGAGAGCATGAGGTGACGAGTCCGATTATGCAGATAGGCGTGATGAGCTGTAGAAGCCTCTTCATGTTCTTCATCATGGTCGCCCCGTTTCGGAGAGTGGGCGAGTTGTCGAAGGAATCGCTCGCCCACCCCTTGCCTCGTGGATCTCAGAACGTGAAGCTGACCGCCGTGCTGCACTGAGAGGCATAGGCATTCGAATTGAGGTCGAACCAGCCGCTGAGGTTAATGCGATTCTTCCCCTTGGGAAGGGTCTTCAACTTCGAGAAGGTGGGCCCCCAGAGGTCGTTGACAGTGTGGGTTCCCTTCTTGGCGTTGTATTCCTGAGTGATTCCTTTTCCGTACGTGTAGATCCGGACATTCAGGGTGAAGTCGGTGCGTGTCTTCTTGATTCCCTGGGACTGGGTCCTGATGCTGAACGAAGTCGGCTGGATCTTGGTTCGTGACGGCTTTATGTACTGCGCCAGAGCCGATACCGAAACGGTCTTGGAGGGAGAAATGACGGCTGTGCACGCTGCCTTAGGGCTGGCTGCGGCGGAAGCCGGTGCGGTCGTGGCGACGAGGCTGGCAACTGCGACGCTCGCAGCCACCGCTGCAGATGTTTTGCGCATGATGTTCCCCCATGTCGAAGTGATCCAGTGCAGTTCGTCTCGTTGCGGCGGGACGAACTTGCAACTGATCATCTCGCATTGCGATAGCACGCCTCAATAAAATTGAGGTAGATCTGAGGGAAGCTTGAACGAGGGGCTGAGTCGGAAAGATTTTGGCAAAGAAAGGATGAATCAGGCGCCAAGTGCTTCCAGTCTCGCTCCAGGCAGCATGGAGACAGCGTCGTCGTATCGGTCCAGCAGGACTCGAGTCACTTCAGGTGCCGGCCCCAGCACATCGCCCAGTACGTCAGCCGCAGAGGCGCCACGTGAGATGCGATCCGGAAGGAAGCCTGGGGCAATGACATACGGTGCGACGGCGACGCGTTCGCAGCCCAGTGCCCGCAGCTCCCGTACGGCGTCCTCGGTGCGGGGGAGGGATGCGGAGGCGAACGCGGGTCGCACGGCGCACCAACCGGTGTGCCACCACTCCCGCGCGATGTCGGCGATCACCGCGATCGCCTCCGGGTCGGTGGACCCCGCCGAGGCCAGGACGACCCCGGTCGAGGACTTGTCGGCGGGGCTCAACCCCGCCTCGTACAGTTGGCGTTCGAGGGCCGACAGCAGCAGTGGCGAAGGGCCCAGGACCTCGGCCTGGCGGATGCGCAGGCGCGGCGGGGCCTCCCGCAGGACCGCCGGGATATCTGCCTTGGCATGGAATGCGCGGGTCAGGAGCAAGGGGAGCGCCACCACGTCCCGTACGCCTTCATCGGCCAGCGACTCCAGCACGCCTTGCACGGAAGGGATGTTGAAGTCCAGGAAGCCGGTCTCCACGCGCAGCCCGGGACGCATCGCCCGCACACGCCGTACGAGGGCGTGGACGGTCGCGGCGTGCCGCGGGTCGCGGCTGCCGTGGGCGATGACGAGGAGAACGGGGCTGCGCATGGGTTCGGCTCTCTCAGCTTTCTCGAACCTTTCGGCTCGTATCTCGGACGTCCCACACCGGCTCACGAATCTTCGGTCAGCGGCTCGCCAGCAGACCCCGGCTGCGCAGGACCCGGCGCTCCAGCGGGCTGAAGATCAGCAGCTCGATCGCGATGCCGACGAACAGGATCAGGATGATGGATTCGAACACCATGGCCATGGAGCTGGCGTTGCGGCCGTACTCCAGCAGGGCGCCCAGGCCGATGCCCAGATCGGGCGACGGGGCGATGATCTCCGCGGCCATCAAGGAGCGCCAGGAGAACGCCCAGCCCTGCTTCAAGCCTGCCAGATAGCCGGGCAGCGCGGCCGGCATGACGATGTGCCAGGCCCCCTTCAGACCGGTGGCGCCCATCGAGCGGCCCGCTCGCAGGAACAGCGGTGGCACCTGGTCGATGCCGGAGACGAGACCGTTGGCGATGGACGGCACGGCGCCGAGCAGGATCACCGCGTACATCATGGAGTTGTTCAGGCCGAGCCAGATCACCGCCGGCGGCACCCACGCCACTGACGGCAGCGACTGCAGACCGGACAGCACCGGCCCGATGGCCGCGCGCACGAACCTCACCCGGGCGACCAGCAGACCCAGCGGCGTGCCGATGGCCAGAGCCAACAGGAAGCCGAGCAGACCGCGCGAGACGCTCGTCCAGACGTAGCCGAGGAGTTCACCTTCCAGCCAGGCGTCCTTGAACTCGCCCGCCACGTCGGCGGGCGAGGGCAGCTTGGTGGGGTCGTCGACGATCTTCAGCGAGATCAGCAGCTGCCAGACCACCAGGACCAGCACGATCGCGGTGATCGGCGGCAGGATCTTCTGGCGGAAGGTCTGCCGGAACGGCGTACGGCTCGTGGCCGAGGTCTCCAGCGAGTCGAGACCGGCCTCCAGCCGTCCGAGGTCCGCGCCGTCCTCGGCACTGTCCTTGACGGGCGGGTCCGACGTCGCGCCGGTGGTCTCAGTGCTGGCCATGACGGCGGATCTCCCTACGCAGTTCATCGGTGATCTCAAGGGACATCTCGGCCACGGGGGCGTCCTCGATACGGCGCGGTTGCGGGATGTCCACCGTCCACTCACGCGCCACGCGCCCGGGCCGGGACGACAGCAGGACGACACGCTGGGCCAGCCGCACTGCCTCGCGCACGTTGTGCGTGACGAACAGGACGGACACACCGGTCTCCGCCCAGATACGGGTCAGCTCGTCGTGCAGTACGTCCCGGGTGATCGCGTCCAGAGCCGCGAACGGCTCGTCCATCAGCAGCAGGTTGCTGTCCTGCGCGAGCGCGCGGGCCAGTGCCACGCGCTGGCGCATACCACCGGACAGCTCGTGCACCCGCTTGCCGTAGGAGCCCTTCAGCCGGACGAGTTCGAGCAGTTCCTCGGCCCGGCCGCGTCGCTCGTTCTTCGGAACCCCCCTGAGCTTCAGGGCGAGTTCGATGTTCTTGCCCGCGGTCAGCCACGGGAACAGGGCGTGCTCCTGGAACATCAGAGCGGGGCGCCCATGGGTCGTGATGGTGCCGGCGGAGGGCTCGTCGAGCCCCGCCACCAGGTTCAGCAGAGTGGACTTGCCGCAGCCCGAGGCCCCCAGGAGAGTGACGAACTCACCCGGCGCGACGTCCAGCGTGATGTCGTCGAGGACGAGCTGTTGTCCGGCGGGCCCGTTGAAGGACTTCGAGACGTGCTCGATGCGGGCGGCTTCTTCCACCGACTCGGCGTCGGCGGCCTTGGCGAGGGCGGTTGCCATGGTCGTCACCTCCTGGGAACTCTCGGGATCGGGCTTACTTGACGCCGAGACCGGCGTCGTCGACCGTGCTCTCGCCCTCGGCCTTGAGGACCTTGTTCAGCAGAGTGAGGTCATAGATGCCGTCCAGCTTCGGCGACTCCAGCAGCCCCGCCTTCACCGCGTGCTCGGCCTCGGTGTTGAGGGTGGAGGCCAGCGGGTCGTTGGTGAACTGGATCGACTTCCACGCCGGGTCCAGGACCTCGGCCGGCAGTGCCTTGCCGGAGTCGGCCTCCAACTGCTTGTTCGCCGCGGCCTTCGCCTCGTCCGGGTTGGCGTTGATCCACTTGTTCGCCTCGACAGCGGCCTTCAGCACGGCCTCGACGGCCTCCGGGTGCTCCTTCAGGAACTCCTGCCGCACGATGATGTTCGTGATCACGAACTTCTTGTCCGGCCACAGATCGGCCTCGTCCAACAGCACCTTGGCGCCCTCGGCGACAAGCTTCGACGCGGTCGGCTCCGGCACCCAGGCGCCGTCGATGGAGCCGGACTTGTACGCGTCCGGGGTCACCTTGTTGTCGGTGCGGACGACCGACACATCGCCCTTGCCGCTCTTGGCGTCGACGTTCCAGCCCTGCTCGGCGATCCAGTTGAGGAACGCCACGTCCTGGGTGTTGCCGGCCTGAGGCGTGGCGATCTTCTTGCCCTTGACGTCCTTCAGGGTCTTGATCTTGTCCGGGTTGACCACGAGTTTGACGCCGCCCGAGGCCGAGCCGCCGATGATGCGCAGATTGGTGCCGTTGGCCGCGGTGTAACCGTTGATCGCGGGGGAGGGACCGATCCAGCCGATGTCGATGGAGTCGGCGTTCAGCGCCTCGATCTCGGAGGGGCCAGCGTTGAAGGGAGTGTACGCGGGCTTGGTGGCGCCCAGTTCCTTCTGGAAGAAGCCCTTCTGGATGCCGACCAGTGCGGTGCCGTGGGTCAGATTGCCGAAGTAGCCGATCCTGACGGAGTCGAGCCCGTCGATCTTCTCGGCCCCGGCGGCCACCTTGGCGGTGTCGTCGTTCTTGGCTTCGGAGCCGTAACCGCAGGCGGCGAGGGTGAGGAGGGGGAGCGCGGCGATGGCGGCGAAAGTGCGCCGGAAGGCGGCGGAGCGGTGTGCAGGCACGGGAGGTGTTCCTCTCGGAGGCCCGGCGGTCACGGTCTCTCAGGTCGTGGCCGGGGTCAGGAAAAGGGTCTTCGTCGCAACCGGGACGTCGGGTGGGGGGACGGGGCGCGCAGGCAGTGCGCGTACGTCAGCGCACACATCGCGCGACTCCGCCCGTCCCGCTCCCGAGGGCGCCGCTGCCCACACGGCCGCCCTCCTTCGCGAACGTCGCGTAGAAGTCCAAATAGGTCATGTCAGAAGTCCCACCCGTCGTCCTCGGACTCGTCCTTGACGGGCTCCGGGGAGGCGAACGACTCGCCGACCATGCCGGCGGTCAGCGTGGTGCCGTCGGAGGGGTCGATCAGGATGAAGGAGCCGGTGCGGCGGGAGTCGGCGTACGAGTCGACCGGCAGCGCCTCGGCCGTGCGGATCTTCACCCGGCCGATGTCGTTCGCGACGAGCCGGCCCGGGTGCGGGTGCAGGGACAGGTCGTCGAGCGTCAGCCGGGACGGGATGTCCTTGACGATCGCCTTGACCGTGCGGGTGCCGTGCTTGAGCAGCACCCGGTGGCCCACGGTGAGCGGCTGGTCGGCGACATGGCAGACGGTCGCCTCGATGTCCTGCGTGGTCGGGGGCGCGTCCTTGCTGGGCACGAGCAGATCGCCGCGCGAGATGTCGATGTCGTCCTCCAGCAGGAGGGTCACCGACTGCGGGGTGTGGGCCGCGTCGACCGGCTTGCCGAGGAGGTCGATGCCCGTGACCTTCGTCGTACGGCCGGAGGGCAGCACGGTCACCGGGTCGCCGACGCGGAACGTACCGGCCGCGATCTGGCCCGCGTAGCCCCGGTAGTCCGGGTGCTCGGCGGTCTGCGGACGGATCACGTACTGCACGGGCAGGCGGGCGTGGCAGTGCGCCAGGTCGTGGCTGACCGGCACGGACTCCAGGTGCTCCAGGAAGGTCGGGCCGCCGTACCAGTCCATGTTCGCGGACGGCTCCACCACGTTGTCGCCGGCGAGCGCCGAGATCGGGATGGAGGTGATCTCCGGGACGCCCAGCTCCAACGCGTACGCCGTGAACTCCTCGGCGATCCGCGCGAAGACCTGCTCCTCGTACGCGACGAGGTCCATCTTGTTGACCGCGAGGACCACGTGCGGGACGCGCAGCAGCGCGGCGATCGCGGCGTGCCGGCGGGTCTGCTCGACGACGCCGTTGCGGGCGTCGACCAGGATCACCGTCAGCTCGGCCGTGGAGGCACCCGTCACCATGTTGCGGGTGTACTGCACATGGCCGGGGGTGTCGGCGAGGATGAACCGGCGGCGCGGGGTCGCGAAGTAGCGGTACGCCACGTCGATCGTGATGCCCTGCTCCCGCTCGGCCCGCAGACCGTCCGTGAGCAGCGCGAGGTCCGGGCCCTCCTGGCCACGGCTCGCCGAGGCGCGCTCCACGGCCTCCAGCTGGTCGGTGAGGACCGACTTGGAGTCGTGCAGCAGTCGGCCCACGAGGGTGGACTTGCCGTCGTCGACGGAACCGGCGGTCGCGAACCGCAGCAGGGTGGTGGCCGAGAGCTCCTCGGCGGTGATCGTGCTCATGCTTAGAAGTACCCCTCGCGCTTACGGTCTTCCATCGCGGCCTCGGACATCTTGTCGTCCGCGCGCGTCGCGCCCCGCTCGGTCAGCCGGGAGGCCGCGATCTCGGTGATGACGGCGTCCAGCGTGGTCGCGTCGGAGTCGACGGCGCCCGTGCAGGACATGTCACCCACGGTCCGGTACCGCACCTGCCGCTTCTCGACGGTCTCGCCGTCCTTGGGGCCGCCCCACTCGCCGGCGGTCAGCCACATGCCGGCCCGCTGGAACACCTCACGCTCGTGCGCGAAGTAGATCTCGGGCAGTTCGATGCCTTCGCGGGCGATGTACTGCCAGACGTCCAGCTCGGTCCAGTTGGAGAGCGGGAAGACACGGACGTGCTCGCCGGGCGCGTGGCGGCCGTTGTACAGGTTCCACAGCTCGGGGCGCTGGCGGCGCGGGTCCCACTGCGAGAACTCGTCGCGCAGGGAGAACACCCGTTCCTTGGCGCGCGCCTTCTCCTCGTCGCGTCGCCCGCCGCCGAAGACGGCGTCGAACCTCTCCGCCTGGATCTTCTCCGTCAACGGCACGGTCTGGAGGGGGTTGCGGGTCCCGTCGGGGCGTTCGCGCAGCACCCCGCGGTCGATGTAGTCCTGTACGGAGGCGACATGCAGCCGCAGCCCGTGCTCGGCCACCGTGCGGTCGCGGTACTCCAGGACTTCGGGGAAGTTGTGCCCGGTGTCCACGTGCAGCAGCGTGAACGGGACCGCCGCCGGGGCGAACGCCTTCAACGCCAGGTGCAGCATGACGATGGAGTCCTTGCCGCCGGAGAAGAGGATCACCGGCCGCTCGAACTCGCCCGCCACCTCGCGGAAGATGTGGACCGCCTCGGACTCCAGCGCGTCCAGATGGGACAGGGTGTACGGGGTGCCGGTCTCCCCGGGGACGGCCGCGACGGTCGTCGTCATGCCAGACCCCTCTCGGTGAGCAGCTTGTGGACCAGCGCCGCGGACTCCTGGACCGTCTGGTCCTGCGACTCGATACGCAGATCCGGGGTCTCGGGAGCCTCGTACGGGTCGTCGACACCGGTCAGCCCGGAGATCTCCCCGGCCGCCTGCTTGGCGTACAGACCCTTCACATCACGTTCGGAGCACACCTCGACCGGCGTCGCCACATGCACCTCGACGTACGCGGCACCGCTCGCCGAGTGACGCTTGCGGACCGCCTCGCGGCTGTCGGCGTAGGGCGCGATGACCGGCACGAGCGCCTTGACGCCGTTACGGGCGAGGAGGTCGGCGAGGAAGCCGATGCGCTGCACGTTGGTGTGCCGGTCGGCGCGGCTGAAGCCGAGGTCCGCGGTGAGGAACTCGCGGATCTCGTCGCCGTCGAGCACCTCCACGAGGTGCCCGTCCTCGCGCAGTCGGCCCGCGAGCTCGTAGGCGATGGTGGTCTTGCCGGCACTCGGCAGACCAGTGAGCCAGACGGTGGCTCCGGTGGCTCCGGTCGTCACTTGGTTCTCCTGGTTCGTCGCGGGAGCACGGTCCGTCCCGGGGACGGTGTTCCCGACGGTGTCAGCGGTCTCGGCAGGTACGGCGGCGGTCACAGGTGCAGCCCGCACTCGGTCTTGGCGTTGCCGGCCCAGCGGCCGGCCCGCGCGTCCTCGCCCGGGGCCACCCGGCGGGTGCAGGGGGCGCAGCCCACGGAGGCGTAGCCGTCCATGAGCAGGGGGTTGGTGAGCACGCCGTGCTCGGCGACGTAGGCGTCCACGTCGTCCTGCGTCCAGCGCGCTATCGGGGAGATCTTGACCTTGCCGCGCTTCTCGTCCCAGCCGACGACCGGGGTGTTCGCCCGGGTCTCGGACTCGTCGCGGCGCAGACCGGTCGCCCACGCGTCGAACCGGGTCAGGCCCTCTTCGAGCGGCTTGACCTTGCGCAGGAAGCAGCAGAGGTCGGGGTCGCGGTCGTGCAGCCTGGGCCCGTGCTCGGCGTCCTGCTCGGCGACCGTCTGACGCGGGGTGATCGTGATGACGTTGACGTCCATCACGGCCTCGACGGCGTCCCGGGTGCCGATGGTCTCCGGGAAGTGGTAGCCGGTGTCGAGGAACACGACGTCCACGCCGGGCCTGGCCCGGGAGGCGAGGTGCGCGACCACCGCGTCCTCCATGGAGGAGGTCACGCAGAAGCGCTTGCCGAAGGTGTCCACGGCCCACTGGAGGATCTCCAGTGCCGAGGCGTCCTCCAGGTCACGGCCGGCCTGCTCGGCGAGCGCCTTGAGTTCGGCGCGCTTCGCCGCTTCCGGGTCGGCCGCGTCCGGCAAGGACGCGGATGTATCGGAATCCGCCTGAACGGTAGTCATATGTGATCCCCTCCGCTTTCGGCTCGCTGAAGCCCCCGGGACAGCAGCCCGAGGAACTTCAACTGGAAGGCTCGATTGCAGGCCCCGCATTCCCACGCACCGTGTCCCTCTTCGTTGGGGCGCAGGTCCTCGTCACCGCAGTAGGGGCAGTAGAAAGGGGCGGCTCGCTCGCTCATGACAGGGCCCCCCTCTTTTTTGCGGCTCGGTTCGCCTCCGGGGTCGGCTCACTCGCCCGGCTCACGACAGCGCCTCCTCAGAAGCGCGGGTGACCCAGGCGGCGAATCGCTCGCCGTCCTCGCGCTCGTCCTGGAAGCGCTTGAGCACGCGCTCGACGTAGTCGGGGAGTTCGTCGGAGGTGACCTTCAGACCGCGCACCTTACGGCCGAACCCGGCCTCCAGGCCGAGCGCGCCGCCCAGGTGCACCTGGTAGCCCTCGACCTGCTCGCCCTCGTCGTTCAGGACGAGCTGTCCCTTGAGACCGATGTCCGCCACCTGGATGCGCGCACAGGCGTTCGGGCAGCCGTTGATGTTGATGGTGAGCGGCTCGTCGAACTCCGGGATACGGCGCTCCAGTTCGTCGATCAGCTGGGAGCCGCGCGCCTTGGTCTCGACGATGGCGAGCTTGCAGTACTCGATGCCGGTGCAGGCCATGGTGCCGCGCCGGAACGCCGACGGATTGACCCTGAGGTCCAGCGCCTCCAGGCCCGAGACGAGCGAGTCGACCTGCTCCTCGGTGACGTCGAGCACGATCATCTTCTGCTCGACCGTGGTCGCGACCCGGCCGGAGCCGTGCGCCTCGGCGAGATCGGCGATCTTCGTCAGCGTGGTGCCGTCCACGCGGCCGACGCGCGGGGCGAACCCCACGTAGTACCGGCCGTCGTTCTGCGGGTGCACACCCACGTGGTCGCGCCAGCGTGCCACCGGCTGGTCGGGCGCCGGGCCGTCGACGAGCTTGCGCTCGAGGTACTCGTCCTCCAGGACCTGGCGGAACTTCTCCGTGCCCCAGTCGGCGAGCAGGAACTTCAGCCGGGCGCGGGTGCGCAGCCGCCGGTAGCCGTAGTCACGGAAGATCGAGATGACGCCCTCGTACACGTCCGCGACCTCGTCCAGCGGCACCCACGCGCCGAGCCGCTGCCCGATCTTCGGGTTGGTGGACAGACCGCCGCCGACCCACAGGTCGAAGCCGGGGCCGTGCTCGGGGTGGCGGACACCGACGAAGGCGATGTCGTTGATCTCGTGCGCCACGTCGAGCAGCGGCGAGCCGGAGATCGCGGACTTGAACTTGCGGGGCAGGTTCGAGAAGTCCGGGTTGCCGATGATCCGCCGCTGGATCTCCTCCATCGCCGGCGTGCCGTCGATGATCTCGTCCGCGGCGATCCCGGCGACGGGTGAGCCGATGATCACACGCGGGGTGTCACCGCAGGCCTCGGTGGTGGACAGGCCGACGGCCTCCAGCCGCTCCCAGATCTCGGGCACGTCCTCGACCCGGATCCAGTGGTACTGCACGTTCTGCCGGTCGGTGATGTCGGCCGTGCCCCGCGCGAACTCCTGCGAGATCTCGCCGATCACCCTCAGCTGCCGGGTGGTGAGCCGGCCGCCGTCGATCCGCACCCGCAGCATGAAGTACTTGTCGTCCAGCTCCTCCGGCTCCAGGATCGCGGTCTTGCCGCCGTCGATCCCGGGCTTGCGCTGGGTGTACAGCCCCCACCAGCGCATACGGCCGCGCAGGTCGTTGGGGTCGATGGAGTCGAAGCCGCGCTTCGAGTAGATCGTCTCAATGCGTGTCCGCACATTGAGACCGTCGTCGTCCTTCTTGAACTGCTCGTTGCCGTTCAGCGGGGTGAAATGTCCCGCGGCCCACTGGCCCTCACCACGGTGACGGCTCACCTTGCGGCGGGGCGTGGCGGGGTTCTGCGGGGTGGCGGCCATGGGTGTATGTCCTTCGGGAAAGGCGGGGAATCGGCTCTGACCTGCGCTGGCGCGCGCATGCGGGCACACGTGGGATGCGTGTGCGGCGCCTGCGCGTCCTTGCGCGGGCTGAAACAGAGGAGGGTGCGGCGCTGTTGCCCGGGGTCGTCCAACCCCTCGCGGTCGGGCGTCAGCTCACCGGACAGATGGCGCTGGACATGCGGCCGAGGTCGACGTGCCGCCGACTCACCAAGGCAATTCCAGTTCCAGACATGACGGAAGCGTGTCACGGCTCTTTAGACCGAGTCCACCGTCATCCACATTCCGGACAAGGATGTCTCGCATGTCGAGACGATGTGATGTGGGTCATGGTGTGGAAGCGGCGGCCCCGGGCCAGGGCCCCGGCGCCGGAGCGTCCGCCTCCTCGGTCACCTTCGTGTCGAACAGGGTGAACCCCCGCCGCAGGTAGTTCCCCATGGCGTGCTCGCCGTCCAGTGTGCAGGTGTGCAGCCAGACCCGCTTGGTCGGCGGCAGCTCCGGCCACCGCTCGCCGAGGTCCCAAGCCCGGGCCGTCCCGTACGACAGCAGGTGCCCGCCGATGCGCCGCCCCCGGAACGCGGGGATCAGCCCGAAGTACACGATCTCCACGGCCCCGTCGTCCTGCGGCTCCATCTCCACGTAGCCGGCGGGCGTACCCCGGTCGTAGGCGACCCAGGTCTCCACGCCCGGCCGGCCCAGGTGCTCCTGCCACCGCTCGTACGACCACGACAGCCGGTCGATCCAGCGGATGTCGCCGCCGACCGAGGCGTACAGGAAGCGGCTGAACTCGGGGGAGGGGACCTCGGCGCGCACGATGCGGACGTCGTCGCCGTCGGGCGCGGCGGCGGGAAGCAGGTCGCTCGGCGAGGTCTGCTCCAGGGACCAGGTGGTGACGGGGCTGCTGCTCATGGAGTCAGGGAATCATGGGACCCGGCCCGCCTCCAAGGTCGGGCCGGGATCCCTGGCTCGGCGTCGGGCCGGTCGCCCTAGCTCAGCGCGCTGTCGACGTCCGACAGCTTCACCGCGTACAGCACGCGCTCCGGGACCGGTCCGGTGAGCGTCCACATCTCGCCGGTCTCCGGTGAGTAGGAGAGGGAGGCGGTGTGCCGCCCCCAGCAGGCGTACGACTCGAGGTCCGAGCCCGACTTCCCGCTCGACGCGCCTTCCGGGCACTTGACGGCCTCGGCCCCGTCCTCGTCCTGCCGCCAGAGGGTGCCGTGCTCGTCGCGCTTCTCGGCGGCCTGGTCCACGTACCAGTCGCCCTTGTGGGCGAGGACGCCCCGGACGCCGGTGGCCTCGGTCTCGTACGCCTCGGTGGCGACGGTGCTGCTCTCGCGCCCGGTGGTGGTGAGCAGGCCGGTGCGGTCCCCGGTGATGTCGAGGGCGTAGCGCCAGACGCGGGCGGGCTCCTCACGGCTCGGCCGGAACCGCTCGTTCGCGACGACAGTGGGCGGTGTCAACGTCCGGTCGAGGGAGAGCGAGCCGAAGCAGGGCACTCCGTCGTTGTCACGCGCGTCACAGCCGCCGCCCGCCGGTGGGGTGTAGGCGGCGACCGCGGGCAGCGCGTACCGGTAGTGGTGGGCCGACCAACCGTCGCCGGTCCTGCCGATCACGTCGCTGTCGGTCACATCGGGGCGGAGGAAGCGAGCCAGGTCGAACACGTACAGGGAGTCGTCCTGCCGTCCGCGGCTCTCCGGGCCCCGCGCGGTGACGATCAGCTTGTCCTCGTACCAGGCCATGCCGCCGAGCCGGGAGCGCAGGCCCTCGAAGCCCTGTGCGCCGGCCGTCGGCACGACCAGCAGAACCCATCGGTACCTGAGGTTCGCCGGGTCGCTCGCGTCGACGAAGGCGACCCGGGCGAGGCCTTCGTCGTCGGTGGCGCCGGTACCCGTACCGTCGGCACCCGCGCCGTCAGTACCCCTACCGGCAGTACCCGCGCCGGCAGTACCCGTACCGTCCGCGCTCGTCGTGTCGCCGCCGGGCGTGTCGCTCTCGACGCCGCTGTGCGTCCAGCCGGACGCGATGACCTGGTTGTTCCGGGACGTGGTGACCGAGCGGGGGACCCACTTGTCGCTGACCGCGTCGCCCGGCTCCCAGCAGTACGCCCGCGCGGAAACCGGCTCGACCGGCAGATTGTCCTTCTCGGTGGCGAAACAGTCGCCCTCGTTGCGCATCGCGTGGTTCGCGCTCCGCAGCACCTCGTCGACACCGACCCCGCCGCCCATCTCGTTGGCGAGGGTGTGCAGCTCGGTCCTGTCGGTCAGGGTCTCCCGGAGCTGGAGACTGCGCAGCTCACCGGCCGAGGTGATGGAGGAGAGCGCGCCCGGCGTCTCACCGCCCGCCGCCTGCGACGTACTGATCAGCGTGGCCGCCGCCGTGAGCGCCAGCGCGGTCCCCGCCAGGGACGCACGCAGCGCACGCCCCCTTCTGCGTCGACGGTGCCTACCGCGGTGCTTCATAAAACCTCCCGGGGACGGCCAACTGCCAACCGAGAACAAGATCTTGACGGCGAGGCAGGTGGGGCGGCCTGGCAGCGATGCTACGTCAGTGGGACACGTGTCACGCCGAGGTCCCGAGAAATACAGGGAGATCCCTCACTCCGACGCCGTGATCCGTTCACCGCCGAAGGGGGTTGAAGACGTTCGACGTGGGTTCAGGGAGTCGGCTCGGCTCTCTCGTGCCCCGACGGCCCTTCAGTCCACAGCCGGTCACCCGGAGTGGCGCCCCGCGCCCGTACCACCCCTGGTGCCACCGAATGCGGGAGGAGGTCCAACGGGGTTTCGGGGAGGAGGACTTCGACGTCGGCTCGTTCGGTGAATCGGTACGGCCGGTGGTCCAGGAAGGCGCCGAGGTAGCGGCGTACGCGGGACATCTCGGCGCGGACGGTGACGGTGCGGGCGGGGTCGCCGAACATGTCGTCGGCGAGGGTGGAGGCGCTGCGGCCGCCGCGGTGGAGGGCGAGGAGGTACAGGAGTTCGGCGTGGCGGGGGGTGAGCTCATGGGTCCAGGAGCCCGCGCAGCCGGAGACGGTGACGGTCCAGCGGCGCGGGTGGGAGACGTCGAGGGTGATGTGCGTGGCGGTCGGGGCGGGCGCGGGGTCCGCGGTGGGGCGTATCAGCCAGCCGGCGGGCAGCGGCTCGACGGTGCACAGGCCCAGCGCGGGAAGCCAGCAGCGGCCGGGGGAGAGCGACTTGGGGAGGGCGAGACGGCTGGTGTACGGCATGCCGGTCACCGCGGCCGTCCAGCCGTCCCGGTCGACGGCGACCGCGCGGCCGCCGATACGGGCCAGGACCGGGGCCGCCACCGCGCGCAGTTGTTCGAGCGAGGTGAGGTGCAGGTCTCTCAGACGGGCCTGGGCGAGTTTGGCGACCGAGTCGACGAGCGCGAGGGTGGAGGGGTGCAGGGTTTCCAGGGGGCCGCTGATGTCCACCACGCCGAGCAGACGGCCGTCGCGCGGGTCGGTGATGGGGGCGCCGGTGCAGGTCCAGGGGTGCAGGGCGCGGACGAAGTGCTCGGCGGAGAAGACCTGTACGGCGCGCCGGGAGACGAGGGGCGTGCCGACGCCGTTCGTGCCGACGGTCTCCTCGCGCCAGTCCGCGCCGATCCCGAGGCCGTGCCCGTCGGCCTTGCGGAGCACGGCAGTACTGCCCTCGCGCCACAGCACCCGGGCGTCGGCGTCCGCGACCATCATGATGTGCTGCGCGGTGTCCGCGAGGGAGAGCAGCCCCTCGCGGAGCACCGGCAGGACGTGGCGGAGCCGCGAGGTCTGGCGGCGGCGCTCGACCTCGTCGCGGCCGAGGAGGTCGGACCGGAAGTCGTGATCGGGGTCGATGCCGCTCTGGACCATGCGGCCCCAGGACTCCCGGATCGCGGGGCGCGGGGCGGGTTTCGAAGGCCGGCCGTCGAGGGTGGAGGCGCGTACCTCGCCGAGGACCCGGGCCGCCCGGGCGGCGTCCGTGGCGGTGAGCCGCGAGACTTCCATCGGCGAGTGCGGCACTCGTTCCTCCCCGGCAGGCCGGTCCGCTCCATGGCCCCTTATGGCCGTGGAAGTCCGGATCTGCGCAACGGCGTTGACTGCGGGTTTCCTAGTCTGCCGCTGTTCGGGCACGGAGGGACCCACTCCGGCCACAGAGCGCAGACGAGTTGCAACCCCCTGCAACCCTGGCGAACCGCCGTACGCTCCTTGAAACTTGTTCAACGTCGCCCGGTGCGGCGTATGCGCTCCGCTCAAAGGGGCCCGAGAAGCGGGGGTGGTGCCGTGTCGGCGCAGCACCATCCCCGCGTCCGACCGCCCGAAAGAGGGCGCCACGGTCGGGCTCAGCTCACCGGACGCGCCCGTTCCACCACCGACGCCAGATCCAGGGTGTGCGGCAGTGTGCCGAAGGCCGTGCCCCAGTCGCCGCCCAGCCGGGAGGCGCAGAACGCGTCGGCGACCACCGGGGGCGCGTACCGCACGAGGAGTGCGCCCTGCAGGACGAGGGCGAGCCGCTCCACGAGCCGGCGCGCGCGGGCCTCGATGCCGGCCAGATCGGCGAGTTCGGTCAGCAGGTCCTTGATCGCGCCGTCGAGCCGGTGGTCGGCGCCGCGGGCCCGGCCCACCTCCCGCAAGTAGGCGTCGAGGGCCTGCGGTTCGCGCTGCAGAGCGCGCAGCACGTCGAGCGCCTGCACGTTTCCGGCGCCCTCCCAGATGGAGTTGAGCGGGGACTCGCGCAGCAGACGGGGCATGCCGGAATCCTCGACGTAGCCGTTGCCGCCGAGGCACTCGGAGGCCTCGACCACGGTCGGGGTGCAGCGCTTGGTCACCCAGTACTTGGCGACCGGCACCGCGAGCCGCAGGAACGAGCGTTCGTTCTCGTCGCCCGTCTCGGCCGCGTCGTACGCTGCCGCCAGCCGCATCGCCAGTGCCGTCGCCGCCTCCGACTCCAGCGCGAGATCGGCGAGGACATTGCGCATCAGCGGCTTGTCGATCAGCCGCCCACCGAACGCCTCCCGGTACGTGCAGTGGTGCACCGCCTGCGCCACCGCCTGCCGCATCAGCGCGGCCGCGCCCAGCGCGCAGTCCAGCCGGGTGGCCGCCACCATCCCGATGATCGTGCGCACCCCCCGCCCCTCGTCCCCGACCCGGCGCGCCCACGTCCCGTCGAACTCGACCTCGGCGGAGGCGTTCGACCGATTGCCCAGCTTCTCCTTGAGCCGCTGGATGCGGAACACGTTCCGCGTGCCGTCGGCCAGCACCCGGGGCACGAGGAAACACGTCAAGCCCCCTCCTCCCTTCGAAGAGGCCGCCTGCGCCAGCACGAGGAACCCGTCCGACATCGGCGCCGAGCAGAACCACTTGTGGCCCGTCAGCTCGTACGTCCCGTCCTCGGCCAGCGGTCGCGCCGCGGTCGTGTTGGCGCGGACGTCGCTGCCGCCCTGCTTCTCGGTCATGCCCATCCCGAAGAGGGCGCCGGCCTTCTGGTCGGCGGGCCGCATGTCCCAGTCGTAGAGCATGGACGTCAGCCGCGGTTCCCACTCGGCGGCGAGCGCCGGGTCCGTGCGCAGGGCGGGTACCGCCGCGTGGGTCATGGACAGCGGGCAGCCGTTGCCGGCCTCGACCTGGGTCCAGACGACGAACGCGGCCGCCCGCCGCACATGGCCGCCGGGCCGCGTCCAGGCCGCCGTCAGCCCGGCCGAGACCCCCTTGCCGAGCAGCCGGTGCCACGACGGATGGAACTCCACCTCGTCCACCCGGTTCCCGTACCGGTCGTACGTCCGCAGCTTCGGCGGGTTCTCGTTCGCCAGCCGCCCCCATTCCTGCACCTGCGCGGAGCCCGCCGTACGCCCGAACCCCGACAGTTCGTCCCGCGCCTCGTCCAGCACCTCCGGCGCCAGATGCCGCTCGACCGCCTCCGTCAGGACCTTGTCGCCGACGAAGACGTCGTAGTCCACCAGGGGCGGAGCCTGATTGGTCACTTCATGGGTGCTGGATGCCATATCCGGAACCTACCCCTCGGTATCGCGTCGTCACGGCGACGCTCACCAGTATCCGGCGGGTAGGTGTCCGGCGCCGGACCAGGAC
>NZ_JBHVDX010000191.1:0-20597 GCF_042802555.1 Streptomyces sp. NPDC057474
CGGCATGGGCGTTCCGGCCCCACTCCATGTGGCATGCGCTCGGCCCAGACGATGGGGAGAGGAAACACCGTCTGGGCCGAGAACCTCGGGTGGTGGCGCGGGTCAGCGAGGGCCCTGCTGGAGTTGCGGCAGCACCTTCGTGCGGTAGAAGTCGAAGAAGCCCCGCTGGTCGGGGCCGATCTGGCTGACGTAGACGCGGTCGAAGCCCGCGTCGGCGAAGGCGGTCAGTTCGGCGACGTGTTCGTCGACGTCGTCGCCGCAGACCGTGTTCTCGCCGACCATCTGCTCGGTGATCAGCGGCTCCAGCTGCTCGAAGTGGCTGGGCGTGGGCAGGATCTGGGCCATCTCGCCGGGGAGGAGCTGGCTCGACCAGAGGCGGCGGACGAGACGGACGGCCGCGTCGCGGTCGGGGCCCCAGCACACCTTCGTACCGCCGCTGACGAGGTTCGCGCCCCCGCCGCCCTTGCGGTACTGGGTCACCAGCTCCTCGTCGGGGCTCATGGTGATGAAGCCGTCGCCGACGCGGGCGGCGAGCCCGGTGGCCTTGGGGCCGAAGCCGGAGATGTCGATGGGGACGGGCTCGTCGGGGACCGTGTAGAGGCGGGCGTTCTCCACTGTGTAGTGGCGGCCATGGTGGGTGACCTCTTCGCCGGTGAACAGGTGCCGCATCACCTGGACCGACTCCTCCAGCATCTCCAGGCGGACGTCCGCCGGCGGCCAACGGGTGCCGAGGACATGCTCGTTGAGCGCCTCGCCCGAGCCGATGCCGAGACGGAAGCGGCCACCGGTCATCACCGAGCTGGTCGCCGCCGCCTGCGCGACGACCGCCGGGTGCATCCGGACGGTCGGGCAGGTCACCGCCGTCTCGACGGGCAGCGACACGGCCTCGGAGAGCGCGCCGATCACCGACCACACGAACGGGCTCTGGCCCTGGGCGTCGTTCCACGGATGGAAGTGGTCCGAGATCCACAGACAGTCGAATCCGGCCTGCTCGGCCATCCTCGCCTGCTCGACCAGCTCCGCGGGACCGAACTCCTCGGTCGCCAGGAAGTATCCGTACTCGGGCATGGGGGGTACCTCCACGACATGTGCGATCGGGTCGGGGGTCGGGTCGCGGTCCGAGTACCCGGGGGCCACAGTGGAAACCCACGGACGTCAGGGCGCCCAGCCGGTTTGGGCGCCCTGACCAGGGGGACGCGGAAGGCTCGTACGTCACAGGACCCATACGCCTGAGGACCCTCAGGACCGATACGCCTGAGGACGCTCAGGACCCTACGCCTGAGGACGCTGAGGACTCCGTATGCGCGACCCCGCCGGAGGCGAACCGTGAGTCGACCCCGCATCGTGATCGTCGGTGCCGGCTTCGCCGGCTACCGGACGGCCCGCACCCTTGCGCGGCTGACCCGGAACAAGGCCGACATCACCCTGCTCAACCCGACCGACTACTTTCTGTATCTGCCCCTGCTGCCCCAGGTCGCCGCCGGCATCCTGGAACCACGTCGTGTCACCGTCTCCCTCACCGGCACCCTGCGCCACGTACGCCTGGTGCTCGGGGAGGCCGACGACATCGACCTCGACGCGCGTACCGTGCGCTACTCGGACCCCGAGGGCGGCGTCGGCACGCTCACCTACGACCGGCTGGTGCTCGCCGCCGGCAGCGTCAACAAGCTGCTGCCCATCCCGGGTGTCGCCGAGCACGCCCACGGCTTCCGGGGGCTGCCCGAGGCGCTGTACCTCAGGGACCACGTGACGCGGCAGGTGGAGCTGGCGGCCGGCAGCGAGGACCCCAAGAGCTGCGAGGCGCGGTGCACCTTCGTGGTCGTCGGCGCCGGGTACACCGGCACCGAGGTCGCCGCGCAGGGCCAGATGTTCACCGACGCGCTGGTACGGAAACAGCCGTTGCGGGAGGGCATGCGGCCACGCTGGATACTGCTCGACATCGCGAAGCGGGTGCTGCCCGAGATGGACGAGAAGCTGTCGCGGACCGCCGACAAGGTGCTGCGGCAGCGGGGTGTCGACGTGCGGATGGGGACCTCCGTGAAGGAGGCGACGTCGGGCGGAGTGCTGCTGAGCGACGGGGAGTTCGTCGACACGCGCACGCTGGTGTGGTGCGTGGGCGTACGGCCCGATCCGCTCGCCGAGTCGCTCGGGCTGCCGATGGAACGCGGCCGGCTGCTCGTCGAGCCCACGCTGCACGTGCCCGGCCGGCCCGAGGTGTTCGCCTGTGGGGACGCGGCAGCCGTGCCCGATCTGACGAAGCCGGGCGAGTACACGCCGATGACCGCGCAGCACGCGTGGCGGCAGGGCAAGGTGGCCGGACACAACGTCGCCGCGTCCCTCGGCCTCGGCGAACCCAAGCCCTACCGCCACAGCGACCTGGGCTTCGTCGTTGACCTCGGCGGCGTCAAGGCCGCCGCCAACCCCCTCGGCATACCGCTGTCCGGCCTCGCCGCCGGTGCCGTCACCCGCGCCTACCACCTCGCCGCCATGCCCGGCAACCGCGTCCGCGTCGCCGCCGACTGGCTCCTCGACGCCGTACTGCCTCGTCAGGGCGTCCAGTTGGGGCTCGTACGGTCGTGGTCGGTGCCGCTCGACACGGCGTCGCCGGAGCTGGCCAGGATGCCGGGTGCGCCGGAGAAGGACCGGAGGGCGCCGGCAACGTCCGAGAAGGGGGGCGCGGCGGACGAACGGACCGCGCCCGACCGGGTCGGGGTGTCGGGCGGGCCGGGAGCCGCGCACAAGCGGCAAGCCCCTGACAAGCCGGGACCCACGGCGGTGCCAGGAGCCCCCGGGCAGCCGCACGCCTCACCGGTGCCCGGGGCATCCGACGACTCCCGGCCGGCCCCCGAGAAGCACAGCCCGGCCAAGCCCGGCCCCGCCAAGCCCGGCCCCGCCAAGCCCGGCCCGGCGGCCGTGCCGGGTGTGCCCGAGGAGCCGCAGCCACCGCCGTCGCACAGCCCGTCCCCCGAAAACCCGCAGAAGCCCGCCAAGGGTTCGGAAGGAGAGTCATGAACAGCCGTCAACTCACCGAGCTGGCCCAGCAGTTGCGGGTGGACAGTGTGCGGGCGTCGGGGGCCGCGGGCTCCGGGCATCCGACGTCGTCCATGTCGGCCGCCGAGCTGATGGCGGTGCTGATCGCCAAGCATCTGCGGTACGACTTCGAGCGGCCTCAACACCCCGGCAACGACCGCTTCGTGCTGTCCAAGGGGCACGCCTCGCCCCTGCTGTACTCCGCGTACAAGGCGGCCGGGGCGATCAGCGAGACCGAGTTGATGACGTTCCGGAAGCTGGGCAGCAGGCTCGAAGGGCACCCCACGCCGCGGCGGCTGCCGTGGGTGGAGACGGCCACCGGCTCGCTCGGCCAGGGGCTGCCCGTCGGTGTCGGCATCGCGCTGGCCGGGAAGCGGCTGGACCGCACCGGCTACCGGGTGTGGGTGCTGTGCGGCGACAGCGAACTCGCCGAGGGCTCGGTGTGGGAGGCCGCCGAGCACGCCTCGTACGAGCATCTGGACAATCTGACAGCGATCGTGGACGTCAACCGGCTCGGGCAGCGCGGGCCCACCCGGCACGGACACGATCTGGACGCCTACGCCCGCCGCTTCGCGGCCTTCGGCTGGCACGCGATCGAGGTCGACGGCCACGACGTGGACGCCGTCGACCGTGCCTACGGCGAGGCCGAGTCCACCAAGGGCCAGCCCACCGTGATCCTCGCCCGCACGCTCAAGGGCAAGGGCGTCGAGGCCGTCCAGGACCGCGAGGGGCTGCACGGCAAGCCGCTCAAGGACGCGGACGAGGCGATCGCGGAACTCGGCGGCATACGCGACCTCCGCGTCGAGGTCCGGCAGCCGCCCGCCGCCCGGATGCTGCACGCCGTACGGACCGGGCACCTGGAGCTGCCGCGCTACGAGACCGGCGACGAGGTCGCGACCCGGAACGCCTACGGGCAGGCGCTCGCCGCGCTCGGTACCGCGCGCGGCGATGTCGTCGCCCTGGACGGCGAGGTCAGCGACTCCACGCGCGCCGAGTTCTTCGCCAAGGAGCACCCCGACCGGTTCTTCGAGTGCTACATCGCCGAACAGCAGCTGGTGGCCGCCGCGGTGGGGCTCGCGGCGCGCGGCTGGGTGCCGTACGTCTCCACGTTCGCGGCGTTCCTCACCCGTGCCCACGACTTCATCCGGATGGCGTCGGTCAGCGGGGCCGGCGTCAACCTCGTCGGCTCCCACGCTGGCGCCGCCATCGGTCAGGACGGGCCCTCGCAGATGGGCCTGGAGGATCTGGCGATGATGCGTTCGGTGCACGGTTCGACCGTGCTGTACCCGTGCGACGCCAACCAGACCGCCAAGCTCGTCGGCACGATGGCCGGCCTCGAAGGCGTCCGCTATCTGCGCACATCGCGGGGTGACTCGCCCGTCCTCTACAGCCCCACGGAGGACTTCCCGGTCGGCGGCAGCAAGGTGCTGCGTGCCTCGGACACCGACCGGCTGACCGTCGTCGCGGCCGGGGTCACCGTCCACGAGGCCCTCAAGGCCGCCGAGGCGCTGGACGGCGAGGGCATCCAGGTCCGGGTGATCGACCTCTACTCGGTCAAGCCCGTCGACCGCCGCACCCTGCGCGAGGCCGCCGAACGCACCGGCTGCATCCTCACCGTCGAGGACCACCACGAGGAGGGCGGCCTCGGCGACGCGGTCCTCGACGCCTTCCTCGACGGCCGCCCGGTGCCCCGTCTGGTGCGGCTCGCCGTCCGTACGATGCCGGGCTCGGCGAGCCCCGAGGAGCAGCTGCGCGAGGCGGGCATCGACGCGGAGGCGATCGCGGTGGCCGGACGGCTGCTGGTGGAGAACGCGATCACGCCCTGAACAGGCCGTGTACGACGGCCCACACGCAACGGTTCGTACACAGAGGGGAGCCGGAGATGGGGGACACGCAGTCGATGCGGGTCGGCCGGCGCACCGTCGAGATCCACCGCCCGGACAAGGTGCTGTTCCCCGCGGACGGAGACGGAGACGGAGACGGCGACGGCGGCGGCAAGGAGTACACCAAAGGCGATCTCGTCGCCTACTACCGTGCCGTCGCCCCCTTCATGCTGCCCCATCTGCGCGGACGGCCGCTGATGGTGGAACGACACCCCGACGGCCTCGACGGGCCCATGTTCATGCAGAAGAACACCCCCCGGCACTACCCGGACTGGATCGAACGCGTCGAGGTGCCCAAGGAGGGCGGAACGGTCGTCCATCCCGTGTGCGAGGACGCGGCCACCCTGGTCTACCTCGCCGACCAGGCCTGCCTCACCCTGCACCGCTGGCTCTCCCGGACCGGCAGCGTCGACCGGCCCGACCGGCTGGTCTTCGACCTCGACCCGGCGGTGGACGACTTCGAACAGGTCCGGGACGCGGCACGGAACGTACGGGAGCTGCTCGACGAGCTGCAACTGCCGTCCGTGCCGATGACCACCGGGTCCAAGGGCGTCCACATCGTCGTCCCGGTGAACGGGCGCGACGACTTCGACGCGGTGCGCGACTTCGCCGGGGAGATCGCCGACGAACTCGTCCGCGCCCATCCCGAGCGGCTCACCACCGAGGCCCGCAAGAAGGACCGCGGCGACCGGCTCTACCTCGACATACAGCGCAACGCCTACGCCCAGACCGCCGTCGCCCCCTACACCGTGCGTGCCCGCCCCGGCGCGCCCGTGGCCACTCCCCTGACCTGGGAACAGCTCGACGATCCGGCCGTCGACGCCCGCCGCTGGACCCTGGCGGACGCCGTCGAGCAGGCCCGCACCAACCCCTGGGCGGGGGCGATGAGCAGGGGCCGGGCGCTGGGTCCGGCCCGGCGGCGGCTCGCGGCGCTGCGCGGCTGAGACCGGAGGCGGATTCGCACACAACCCGGAATGTTTGGCCAACGGACGTGGGGCCACTCGGTGTTCGAGGTGGCCATGTCGAACACATCCAACACATCGAAAACACAGAGTTCACGTAAATCCCAAGAACCGGACGAACCGGAAGGAGCGCAGGAATCGGACGACGAGAGCGCGTCTTCCGGCGGGAATTCGCGGCACGACGCGGCGGGCGACCGGCCCAGCCCGATGCAGGTGCTGCGTCATGCGCGGACCCAGCTCGCGGAGCTGACCGGCATGGCGCCCGAGTCCGTGTCGTCGTTCGAACAGAGCGAGGACGGCTGGACGTTGGAGGTCGAGGTCCTGGAGATCGCCAGGGTCCCCGACACGATGAGCCTGCTCGCGAGCTATCGCGTGGAACTCGATCCCGAGGGCGAGCTCACCGGCTACCGGCGCGTCCGCCGCTACGAGCGCGGCAGGGCGGACCCGCATCGCCGTTAGGCCGTCGTCCCGCTCCAGCATCCACAGACAAGATCCCAGACAAAGTTCCCAGACGAAGTTCCCAGATAAAGCAGACAAGATCCACAAACAAGGAGGAACGGCCGGTATGACCGTAGTCCCGGCACAGCAGTCCGGCGGCGGAGGCGGCAGCAGCGGCCTGTACGACGTCCTGGAACTCATCCTCGACAGGGGGCTCGTCATCGACGCCTTCATACGAGTCTCCCTGGTCGGCATCGAGATCCTGAAGATCGACGTACGGGTCGTCATCGCCAGCGTCGACACCTATCTGCGCTTCGCCGAGGCGTGCAACCGGCTCGATCTGGAGGCCGGGCCGCGCAAGAGCCCCGGCCTGCCGGACCTCGTCGGTGAGATCACCGAGTCCGGCGCGCGCGGCAAGTCCAAGGGGGCGCTGTCCGGCGCCGCCGAGACGATCTCCGACGCCTTCAAGCAGTCCCGCGAGGAGAGCGAGTCCGAGTCGCGGCCACGGGCCCGGAAGACCACGAGCTCGCGCAAGAGGGAGGAACAGGAGTGAGCACGTACGTCTACGGCATCACGGCGAGCTCACACCCCGCACTCCCCGAGGGCATGGGCGGGGTGGGTGAGCCCGCGTGCCCGGTGCGCATCCTCAAGGAGGGTGAGCTGGCGGCCATCGTCAGTGAGGCCCCCGAGGGGCTGCGCCCCAAGCGCAGGGACCTGCTCGCCCACCAGAACGTCCTGAGCGAGGCGGGTGCGGGCGGTCCGCTGCTGCCCATGCGGTTCGGCAGCGTGGCACCGGACGACGCGTCCGTCACCGGGGTGCTGGCCGAACGCGCGAAGCACTACGTGGAACGGCTCGGCGCCCTTGACGGCAAGGTCGAGTACAACGTGAAGGCCAGCCACGACGAAGAGGCCGTGCTGCACCGCGTGATGGGTGAGAACCCCGAACTGCGCGCCATGACCGAGGCCAACCGGCAGGCGGGCGGCGGTACTTACGAGGACCGGCTGCGGCTCGGCGAGATGGTCGTCGCCGCGGTGCAGGCCCGGGAGGCCGAGGACGCGGCGGAGCTGCAGCGGGCGCTGGAGCCGACCGCGGCGGCCGCCAGCGCGGGGCCCGACTCCACCGGCTGGCTGGCCAATCTGTCGTTCCTCGTGGACCGGCAGTCGGCCGCGGTGTTCCTCGACGCCGTCGAGGAGGTCCGCAAGAGCCATCCGCACATCGAGGTGCGCGTGAACGGGCCGCTGCCGCCGTACAGCTTCGTAGAACCGGGGCCCTCGCAGCCCGCGGAGACGACGCACTGACGGCGCATCCGGCATGGCGTGTCGACGGCCGTGCGGGTACGGCGTTCCGAGCCGAGGAGGCGAGCACATGGGACTGATCACAGAAGTGCTGCTGCTGCCGTTCGCACCGGTCCGCGGCAGCCTCTGGGCCGTGAGACAAGTGGTCACCGAGGCAGAGCGCCAGTACTACGACCCGGCGGCCGTCCGTGCCGATCTCGCCCGCCTCGAGCAGCGGCTCGAAGCGGGCGAGATCGATGAGGAGGAGTTCGACCGCCTGGAGGACGAGCTCCTGGACCGGCTGGAGATCAGCACACAGAGGAGCACAGGAACCAACGGGACGTCACAATGAATCGAATCGGACTGGGCCTCGCCGTAGGGGCCGGATACGTCCTCGGGCGTACCAAGAAGATGAAGCTCGCGTTCGCGGTCGGCACCATGGTGGCCGGCAAGCGGATGCACCTGAGCCCGCGGGCGCTCGCGGACCTGGTGTCGCAGCAACTGCAGAACAACCCGCAGTTCAAGGAGATCGGGGACCAGCTCCGCGAGGACCTGCGCGGTGTCGGCAAGGCGGCCTCCGGGGCGCTGGTCGAGCGGCAGATCGAGGGGCTCGCCGGCCGGTTGCACGGACGCACCTCGCAGGTGCGCGACCAGCTCGCCGGAGTGGCACCGGACCTGCCGGGTCGCGGCGGGAAGGACCGCGACGACGAGTACGCGGACGAGGCGGACGAGGACGAGTACGCCGAGACGCGTGACGAGTACGACGACGAGGGCGAGTACGAGGACGCCGAGAGCCGCGAGACGGACGGCGAGGAGCCCGAGGAGAAGCCCTCGCGCAAGCGGCCGGCGAAGAAGTCCCCGCCCAGGGCGGAAGGGGAACCGGCAGCCAAGAAGACCCCCGCCAAGAAGAGCGCCGCCCAGGGCTCGGCCGCGCGGAAGACCGTGGCGAAGAAGACCGTGGCCAAGAAGACGGCCGCCAAGAAGACCGCTCCCGGCAAGGCCCCGGCCAAGAAGGCCGCTCGCAAGGCCACGAGGTCGCGGACGACGAGGGGAGGCGGCGGCGATGACTGAGACCCTCGGCGCGGCGACCGGCCGTGCGACCAGCGGGGCGACGGACCGGGCGAAGGACGCGACGAAGAGCAACCCGCTCACCGACCTGGCCCACAGCGAGGCCGTCGACCATCTCAAGGCCGAGGCCCGGGAGTATCTGGCCGCCCAGGCCCAGCGGCTCCTCGTCGGCGCCGGCCGCAAGCTCGGCGACGCGACCGGCAAGCTCAACGACATCGCCGAGGGCAACAGCCCCGGCTTCGCCAAGCTCGCCCTCGAGGGCGGCCGCAAGCTCGCCGAGGGCAAGGGGCCGCTGCGAACCGCCCTGGAGGTGGGCGCGGGCCGGGCCAAGGACAACGTGCTCGGCGGGCTCAAGAACCTCTTCGGTGGCAAGGGCAAGGGCAAGGGCGGCTCGGGCAGCAAGCCCACGGTGATCATCGAGTCCATCGACGTCGGGGTGCCGGTGCGCACCGCGTACGACCAGTGGACCCAGTACCAGAGCTTCAGCACCTTCGCCAAGGGCGTGAAGAGCGCAAGCAAGGCCGACGACACCCACTCCGACTGGCAGCTGAAGGTGTTCTGGTCCAACCGCAGCTGGAAGGCACACACCACCGAACAGGTGCCCGACGAGCGGATCACCTGGACGTCGGAGGGCGCCAAGGGAACCACGAAGGGCGTCGTCTCCTTCCACTCCCTCGCGGACGACCTCACGCGGGTCCTGCTGGTCATCGAGTACTACCCGACGGGCCTCTTCGAGAAGACCGGCAACATCTGGCGCGCCCAGGGCCGCCGGGCCCGGCTCGACCTCAAGAACTTCGTCCGCTTCATCTCGCTCAGGGGCGAGGCCGAGGACGGCTGGCGCGGCGAGATCCGCGACGGCGAGGTCGTCGTCAGCCACGAGGACGCCCTCGCGGAGGAGGAGCGGGAGAAGGAGCAGGAGGAGCAGCGGGACGACGAGACGCCGGAGGACGACGAGGCCGAGGCCGAGTACGAGGAGGAGCCGGAGCCGGACGAGGAGCCGCGCGACTCCGACGAGCCGGACGAGGCCGATGCCACCGACGAGGCCGACGAGTACGCCGATGAGGACGACGAAGGCGACGCGGAGGAGGTCCCGGAGGACGAGTACGAGGAGGTTCCCGAGGCCGAGGGCGACGCCGGGGAGGACATCGACGAGGAACCGTACGAGGATGAGGACGAGGAACGGGCCGCCGTGGGCGGGAGTAGTCGCCGATGACGTTCCCGAGCCGAGTCCCCGAGCCGTACGGGCAGAACGGGAGCGCCAACCTGGCCGACATCCTGGAGCGTGTACTCGACAAGGGCATAGTGATCGCGGGCGACATCCGCATCAACCTGCTCGACATCGAGCTGCTCACCATCAAGCTGCGCCTCATCGTCGCCTCAGTCGACAAGGCCAAGGAGATGGGGATCGACTGGTGGGAGACCGACCCGGCGCTGTCGTCCAACGCCCGTCGCGACGAACTCTCCCGTGAGAACGCCGAGTTGCGTGCCCGGCTCGCGGAGCTGGACGACGGCGGGTACCGGCGGGAGCCGGAGCCGGCCATCGAGCGCGGCCGCGCCAGAGAGGAGCCCTCATGACCGGACTGCGTTACGTGTACGCCGTCTGCCACCCCTTCGACGCGGCGCTCCAGTCCCAGCTCACCGGGGTGGCGGGCGCGCCGCCCCGGCAGCTGCGCCACCACGACCTGATCGCCGTGGTCAGCGAGGTGCCGGAGCGTGACTTCGCGGAGCAGCCGCTCCGCGCCCATCTGGAGGACCTGGACTGGCTGACCGAGACCGCCCGCGCCCACCAGAGCGTGATCGACGCGCTCACCGTCGTCACCACGCCCCTGCCGCTCCGGCTCGCCACCGTGTTCCGCGACGACAGCGGCGTACGGGTCATGCTGGAGGCCCGCGAGGAGGGCTTTCGGCGGACCCTGGACCGGCTGGCGGGCCGGGTGGAGTGGGGCGTCAAGGTGTACGCGGAGTCCGAGGAGCAAGAGCCGTCCCAGGCGCCCGCGAAGGTCGCCAGCGGGCGCGACTATCTGCGGCAGCGGCGCCGGAGCCACCGGGCCCACGAGGAGATGTGGGAGAACGCCGATCGGTTCGCCCGCCGTCTGCACCACACCCTCTCGGAATTCGCCGAGGACACCCGGTTGCACGCCCCCCAGAATTCCGCGCTCTCCGGTGTTCCAGGCCGCAATGTGCTGAACGCGGCCTATTTGGTGCCGCGCGCCCATTCCGAGGAGTTCGTGGAACTGGTGGACCGCACGAAGGGGGAGGAACCGGGATTGCGGGTGGAACTCACCGGACCGTGGGCGGCCTATTCCTTCAGCGGAGAGAGCGGAGAGAACGGGGAGAACGGGGAGAACGGGGAGGGCGGCCTGTGACCGTGATCGAACGTCGTGAAGTGGCCCTCGTCGATCTCCTCGACCGGCTCCTCGCCGGCGGGGTCGTCATCACCGGTGACCTCACCCTGCGCATCGCGGACGTCGACCTCGTCCGCATCGACCTGAACGCCCTGATCAGCTCCGTGAACGCACAGGTTCCGTCACCCTGGGAAGGCATCGAGTGACTGGCCGCAACCGCCTCGAACTGGAGCCCGACACGGTGGAACGGGACCTGGTCAAACTGGTCCTGACCGTGGTCGAACTGCTCCGCCAGCTCATGGAGCGGCAGGCACTGCGCCGCTTCGACACAGGGGAGCTCTCGGAGGACCAGGAGGAGCGCATCGGGCTCACGCTGATGCTTCTCGACGACCGGATGACCGAGCTGCGCGAGCGCTACGGCCTGCGGCCCGAGGACCTCAATCTGGACCTCGGGCCGCTCGGACCGCTGCTACCGCGGGAGTGAATGAGGGAGTGAATGCGGGAGTGAATTCGCCTTTGGCTCGGGTGAATTCACCACCTGTACCAGCGGCCCCTTCCTCCGGAGGCGGACGTGCCGCGTACCAGGAATCCGAGGAGCCACAGCACCAGAACCGCCAGGGCGATATACCAGAGAACCTCGACCGCGAATCCGGCGCCGAAGAGAATCAGCACCAGAAGCAGTACCAGCAGGATGGGAACCATTATGCGAACCTCCTGATGGTCCGGGTTTCCAGAATACGCCCGTTCAGGCCGCCTTGCGGCAGAGAATTTCTCCGTGCAGTACGGCGAACCAGCCGTCCTCCTGCCGCCCCCATTCCCGCCAGGCCGCCTCGATCGCCCGGAGTTGCCCGACCGTCGCGTGACCGCTCTCCGTGGCCCGCTCGGCGTACGCGGAGGCGACGGTCCGGTCCGCCCACAGTCCGCTCCACCAGGCCCGCTCGTCCGCCGTGGCGTAGGTCCAGGTGGTGGAGGTGGCCGTGATGTCGGTGAGCCCGGCGCGCAGGGCCCAGGACTTCAGCCGGCGCCCCGCGTCGGGCTCACCGCCGTTGGCGCGGGCCACCCGGCGGTACAGGTCCAGCCAGTCGTCCATGCCCGGGGAGTCGGGGAACCAGGTCATCGCCGCGTAGTCGGACTCACGGACGGCGATCAAGCCGCCCGGCTTGGTCACCCGGCGCATCTCGCGCAGCGCCTGCACAGGGTCGCCGACGTGCTGGAGCACCTGGTGCGCGTGGACCACGCAGAAGGTGTCATCCGGATGGTCCAGCGCGTGGATGTCCGCGACCGCGAAGTCCACGTTGTCCAGGCCGCGTTCGGTGGCCGTGGCCCGGGCCTGGTCCAGGATGCCGGGCGCGTGGTCGACACCGGTGACGTGCCCGTCCGGGACCAGGGCGGCCAGGTCCGCGGTGATGGTGCCCGGACCGCAGCCGATGTCCAGGACCTTCATGTGGGGCTTCAGCGAACCGAGGAGATAGGCCGCCGAGTTGGCGGCCGTCCGCCAGGTGTGCGAGCGCAGCACCGACTCATGGTGCCCGTGCGTGTAGACGGCGGTCTCCCGTGCCTTCGACATGGCCGTTCCCCTTCCACGAGGTCCGTGAGGTCCACGAGTTCGTGCTCGAACCGTACGTGCCCGTGCCGAATAATGAGACCGCCGTCTTGAATTGTGGACAGGCGTGGTGGGTCAGTGCATCGGCACCGGCCGGTAGACCGTCAGTGCCTCCGGGAGCTTGCGGAGCGTCAGATCCCCCCGCGCCTCGGTGACTTCGCCGTCGTACGCGAGGAGGGTGCCCGGCGCGATGCCGTCCACCCGTAGCCGCCGTACGCGGACCGCCGCGTGGGCCGGGGTGCGGGTCAGCGGACCGGCGACGGCCGCGGCCAGCAGCCGCAGGGCCGGGCGGCGGCCGCCGTGCACGACACGGACGTCCAGCAGCCCGTCGGCCAGATCGAAACGCCGGGCCGGGGCGAGGCCCAGCCGGTGGTACGTGCCGTTGCCCGCGAACAGCAGCCAGATCGGGCGCGGCCGGCCCTCGAAGGTGGCCAGCAGTGGACGGCGGTCGGAGCGCAGGACGCGCAGTGCCGCGATCACGCCCGCCGGCCAGCCGCCCATCACCTTCTCCCAGCGCTCGCGCTCCCGCACCAGCTCGGGATAGACGCCCAGGCTGAACGTGTTGACGAAGTGGCCCTCCGTGTCACCGGTCGTGAAGTGCCCCAGGTCCACCCGGACGGCCTCGCCCCGGCGCACGGCGCGGCCCAGGTCGCGCACGTCCTCCACACCGAGGTCGTACGCGAAGTGGTTGAGCGTGCCGCCGGGGAGAACGGCGAGGGGGAGGCCGTGGCGCAGGGCCACCTCGGCGGCGGCGTTCACCGTGCCGTCGCCGCCGCACACGCCGAGCACCTGCGCATGGGCGGCGGCCTTCTCCAGCTCGGCCCTCACGTCCTCCGGTTCGCACTCCACGGTCTCGGCGCCGGGCAGTACGTCCCGCAGGGCGCGCACCCGGTCCGACGTCCCCGAGGCCCGGTTGGCGACCACGACCAGGCCGTCGCCGTCCGGCAGCGCGGGCGCGTCCACGTACGGGCGGCCGGGCGGCGGGAGCTGGTCGCGGGTCGGCACGATGCCCCGTACGGCGTAGGCGGCACCCACGCCGAGGGCGGCGCCCACCAGTACATCGCTCGGGAAGTGCACACCCGTGTACACGCGGGACAGCGCCACGGCGGCCGCCAGCGGTGCGACCGCCGCGCCCCAGCCTCGCGACTCCAGGGTGACGCCGGCCGCGAAGGCGGCGGCGGAGGCGGAGTGGCCCGAGGGGAAGGACGTGGTGATCGGCTGCCGCTTCAGTTGGCGCGGCAGCGGGACGTTGTCCAGGACCGGGCGGGGGCGGCGGATGGAGCGCTTGCCGAGGGTGTTGATCGTCGCCGAGGCGAGTGCGAGTGAGGCGACGCCCCGGACGGCCGCCCTGCGGGCCCTGGGACTCCGGGTCGCCGCGATCGCCGCCGCCGTGGCGAACCACAGCACACCGTGGTTCGCGGCGCGGCTCAGCTTTGGCAGGAGGGGGTGCGCGCCCGGCCAGTCGCGGGTCGCCACCGCGTTGAACAGGCGGCTGTCCGCGGCGAGGAAACGGTCCCTGAGGATGTGGTGGCCCGGGGGGCGGACGGTGAGGTCGACGTCTGGGGTCATGTGTCCACGGGTACCCCATGGGGGCGCAAGCGTGTCGGGCGGGGTGGGGTTGCCGATCGGGTCGGGGCTGGGTGGGTGCCCTCCGCTGCTGCTGGGCGGGGGTCGCTTTCGCTCACTGGCGCTCGCCGGGTCCCGCCGCGCCCATCCTCCCCCACTCTCGGCTTCGCTCGGACGGGAGGTGTCCCCGTCGCCCCGGCGGCACGAGCCCACGGCTACCTGCGGCAAGGGCGGTGGTCGAAATGGATTTGCTCGATTGTTCGTCGGCCTCGGACAATGCGCCCCATGGGACATCTCGAAGCCGCTCACCTGGAGTACTACCTGCCGGACGGGAGGGCGCTGCTCGGTGATGTGTCCTTTCGGGTGGGGGAGGGGGCGGTCGTCGCGCTCGTCGGACCCAATGGGGCCGGCAAGACGACGTTGCTGCGGTTGATCTCCGGGGAGCTGAAGCCGCACGGCGGGTCGGTCACCGTCTCCGGGGGGCTCGGGGTGATGCGGCAGTTCGTGGGGTCCGTGCGGGACGAGACGACCGTGCGGGACCTGCTGGTGTCGGTGGCGCAGCCGAGGATCAGGGAGGCCGCCGAGGCGGTCGACGCCGCCGAGCACGGGATGATGACCGTGGACGACGAGGCCGCCCAGCTGAAGTACGCGCAGGCCCTCTCCGACTGGGCCGAGGCGCGCGGCTACGAGGCCGAGACGCTGTGGGACATCTGCACCATGGCCGCGCTCGGCGTGCCGTACGAGAAGGCGCAGTGGCGGCAGGTGCGGACGCTGTCCGGCGGTGAACAGAAGCGGCTCGTCCTTGAGGCGCTGCTGCGCGGCACCGACCAGGTGCTCCTCCTCGACGAGCCCGACAACTACCTCGACGTACCCGGCAAGCGCTGGCTGGAGGAGCGGCTGGCGGAGACCCGCAAGACCGTGCTCTTCGTCTCGCACGACCGGGAACTGCTCTCCCACGCCGCCGAGAAGATCGTGAGCGTGGAGCCGGGGCCGGCGGGCGCGGACGCCTGGGTGCACGGTGGCGGGTTCGCCACGTACCACGAGGCGCGGGCGCAGCGGTTCGAGCGCTTCGAGGAACTGCGCAGGCGCTGGGACGAGAAGCACGCCCAGCTGAAGAAGCTGGTAGTGACGCTCCGTCAAATCGCAGAGAACAGCCCCGACATGGCCTCCCGCTACCGCGCCGCCCAGACCCGGCTGCGCAAGTTCGAGGAGGCCGGACCGCCCCCCGAGCCGCCGCGCGAGCAGGACATCACGATGCGGCTCGCGGGCGGGCGTACGGGCGTAAGGGCCGTCACCTGCAAGGGACTTGAGCTCACCGGGCTGATGAAACCCTTCGACCTGGAGGTCTTCTACGGCGAACGGGTCGCCGTCCTCGGCTCCAACGGCTCGGGCAAGTCGCACTTCCTGCGGCTGCTCGCCGACGGCGACGTGGCCCACACGGGGGAGTGGAAGCTCGGCGCCAGGGTCGTGCCGGGGCATTTCGCGCAGACGCACGCCCACCCGGAGCTGGAGGGGCGGACGCTGCTCGACATCCTGTGGAAGGAGCACGCCCAGGACCGGGGCGCCGCCATGTCCCGGCTGCGCCGTTACGAGCTGACCAGGCAGGCCGAGCAGTCCTTCGACCGCCTCTCCGGCGGCCAGCAGGCCCGCTTCCAGATCCTGCTCCTGGAACTCCAGGGCGTCACCGCCCTCCTCCTCGACGAGCCCACCGACAACCTCGACCTGGAGTCGGCGGAGGCCCTGCAGGAGGGCCTCGAGGCCTTCGAGGGCACCGTCCTCGCCGTCACCCACGACCGTTGGTTCGCTCGTTCGTTCGATCGCTATCTCGTCTTCGGCTCCGACGGCCGCGTACGGGAGACGCCGGAGCCGGTGTGGGACGAGCGACGAGTGGAGCGCGCCCGCTAGCCCCACCGGCATCCCACCGGCATCCCACCGGCCGCGTCGCTTCCGGCGACGCGGCCCCGGGCGAGCCCGAGCCACCGAGGGCTCCGCCGAGGCCACGAAGAACGCCGACGAACTCGCCGCGGTCTCCTCCCCACCCCTGTCGACCCTGGTCGAGCGCATGCTCACCAACAGCGACAGCGACAGCGACAGCGACAGCGACAGCGACATCGCCGAGGCCCTGGCCCGCCAGCGGGCGTACACAGAGGCTCAGGGCCCGGGATGTTCGTACAGTGGATGGAAGAACGCGAGATCCATGGCCCCCTCCCGGATGCCGCACGGGGTAACGCTCGCCGGGCGGGTACCCGGACCTCATGGAGGAAGACGAAGATCGGGGTACCACCATGACCGGAGTGCACCCGGACCAGCTGGACGACCAGCAGTTGATGAAAGAGCTGGAGTCGATCCACCGCACGCGTCACGACGCCCTGCTGCACGGATCGACGGAGGCGCTGCGCACCCACAACGAACGGATGGCGCAACTGGAGGGCGAGTACCTGCGCCGCCACCCGCGCCGGCCGGTCGTCTCGGGCCGCACACGCGACGGCGCGCGGGATCGAGGGCCGGCGACGACATGACGCCGGACGCGAGTACGCGTGCGCTGCTCGACCGGCACACGGAGGCGCAGGACCTCTTCGGTGCGCGGGTCCATGCCGTGCGCGAGGACCAGTGGAGGACGGGTACGCCCTGCGCCGAGTGGTCGGTCCGTGACCTCGTCAACCACCTCGTGTCCGAGCAGCTGTGGGTGCCGTCGCTGGTGCGGGACGGCTGCATGATCGAGGAGGTCGGCGACACGTTCGAGGGAGACCTGCTGGGGCCGGACCCCGCGGCGTCCTGGGACACGGCGGCACACTCCGCGCGGGAGGCGCTCGCGGCGCCCGGCGCGCTCGAACGTACGGTTCATCTGTCGTACGGCGACACTCCGGCGACCGCGTACTGCGCGCAGATGGTCGCCGATCTCGTCGTGCACGCGTGGGACCTGGCGCGGGCGATCGGCTTTGACGAGCGGTTGCCCGGTGAGCTGGTGTCGTTCGCCGTGGATGAGATCACGCCGTATGCCGGGGAGCTGGAGAAGAGCGGGTTGTTCGGGGCGCCGGTGGAGCCGCCGCCGGGTGCTGACGCGCAGACCAGGCTGTTGTGTCTGCTCGGACGGACGCCTTGAAGGCCGTTCAGAACTCGGGGCCTGTTGTGCGTTGCGGGCTGCGGGTGCGTCGTGGTTGATCGCGCCCACGCGGCGGAGCCGCACATTGACACAGCCCCGCGCCCCGGAAGGGCCGGGCCTGCCCTCTCGGGACGGCCCGGCCCTTCTCCACGTCGTCAGCAGCGCGTCGGCGGGCGGTCCCAGTGGCGGTGGGCCGCTATCGCCGCCACGAACTGACGGGTGAAGTCCTCACCCGCCCTGCCCTGGGCCGTGTCCGTCACGACGCCTCGGTCCGCCACCACGTGGTGGAACTCGGAGGAGAGGCGGACGCCCTCGGGCTGGAGGGCGGCGACGATGCCGACGCCTGAGCCGAGGGCGCCGATCGGCTTGCCGTGGCGGTAGGCGTCGCGGACGAAGCGCATGGCGTCGGGGTCGGTCGACGGTGACGGGGTGGCGACGGGACCGCCGGGGAGGAGGACCGCGTCGTAGAGGACGGACGCCACGGTGGGCAGGGCCCGGTCCACCATGTACTCCGCGCCGTCCGCGCCGCGTACGGTGCCGTCCTGGGCCGCCAGGGCCTCGACGATCGCGCCCTCCGCGGCCAGGGCCTCCCGCACGCTGGTCACCTGCTCGGCGTCCACGCCGTCGGCGACCAGGACGGCGATCTGGCGGGTGCGGATGGAGCCGGGGCCGCGCTGGGACTCCAGGCTGAGGGCGGGGGAGGTGAGCCTGTACGAGACCGGTTCGGCGTCCGTGGGGACCGGTACGCCGATGCCCTTCGCCACCTCGGCCGCCAACTCCGGGTCCACCTTGGCCAGTTGCTCCACAGTGCGGGCGCGGACGGTGAGGGCGCCGACCTTGCCGAGTTCGAAGCGGAAGGCCGCCACGATGTGCTGCTTCTCCCACGGGGCCATGCTGTTCCAGAACAGGGCGGGCTGGCTGTGGTGATCCTTGAAACTCTCGCTGCGGCGGCGGATCTTGGCGCCGTCGACGCGCTCGGCGTAGTGCGTGTAGGCGTGGGGGTCTACGCCCGCGTGGGCCGGGCAGCCGCCGCCGAGGGAGTTCGGGAAGTAGTTCGTGCCGCCGTGGATCGCCGACTGGTGGTAACCGTCGCGGTGGTTGGTGCGTACCGGGGCGACCGGGCGGTTCACCGGCAGTTGACTGAAGTTGGGGCCACCGAGGCGGATCAACTGCGTGTCCAGGTAGGAGAAGTTGCGGGCCTGGAGCAACGGGTCGTTGGTGAAGTCGATGCCGGGGACGACGTTGGCGGTGTGGAAGGCGACCTGTTCCGTCTCCGCGAAGAAGTTCTCGGGGTTGCGGTCCAGCACCATGCGGCCGATGGGCCGTACCGGCACCTGCTCCTCGGGGATCACCTTCGTGGCGTCGAGCAGATCGAAGTCGAAGGCGAACTCGTCTTCCTCCGGCACGAGTTGGACGCCCAGCTCCCACTCCGGGTACTCGCCGGCCTCGATCGCGTCCCACAGGTCCCGGCGGTTGAAGTCCGGGTCCCGGCCCTGGCACTCCTGCGCCTCGTCCCACACCAGCGAGTGCGTGCCCAGCTTCGGCTTCCAGTGGAACTTCACGAACGTGCCCCGCCCGTCGGCGGTCACGAAGCGGAAGGTGTGCACGCCGAAGCCCTGCATCATGCGGTAGCTGCGCGGGATCGCCCGGTCCGACATCAGCCACATGATCGCGTGCAGCGTCTCCGGCTGCAGTGACACGAAGTCCCAGAGCGTGTCGTGCGCGGAAGCGCCCGTCGGGATGTCGTTGTGCGGCTCCGGCTTCACCGCGTGCACGAAGTCGGGGAACTTGATGCCGTCCTGGATGAAGAAGACCGGAAAGTTGTTCCCGACCAGGTCGTAATTACCCTCCGACGTATAGAACTTGGTCGCGAAGCCGCGTACGTCCCGCACGGTGTCCGCGGAGCCGCGCGGCCCCTGCACGGTCGAGAACCGTACGAAGACGGGAGTGCGTACGGAGGGGTCCTGGAGGAACGTGGCACGGGTGAACTCGGCGCAGGACTCGTACGGTTCGAAGTAGCCGTACGCGCCCGCGCCCCGTGCGTGGACCACCCGCTCCGGGATTCGCTCGTGGTCGAAGTGGGTGAGCTTCTCCCGGAAGTGGAAGTCCTCCATCAGCGTCGGCCCGCGCTCGCCGACGGTCAGGGAGTCGTCGGTGTGGTCGACGGCCACGCCCTGGTCGGTGGTGAGAGGACCCGACGCCGGGTCGTCCGGGTGGGCTGCCTCACGCTGCCCCTGCTTGCGGTCCATGGGTGAGCTCATCGGGCGGCCTCCTGGCTGAACACATCGAGGAACGCCTCGCAGAACGCCTTGAGGTCGTCCGGTTTGCGGCTGGTGACCAGCTTGCCGGGGCCGTGGTCGCAGATCTTGACCTGCTCGTCGACCCAGGTGCCGCCCGCGTTGCCGATGTCCGTGCGCAGGCTCGGCCACGAGGTGAGGACCCGGCCGCGGACCACGTCCGCCTCGACCAGCGTCCACGGCGCGTGACAGATCGCGGCGACCGGACGGCCACGCTCGAAGAACTCCCGGACGAAGGACACGGCCTGTTCGTCCATCCGCAGGAAGTCCGGGTTGGCCACCCCGCCGGGCAGGACCAGCGCGTCGAACGACTCGGCCGGCGCCTCGCCCACCACGGCGTCCACGGGGAACGTGTCCGCCTTGTCGAGGTGGTCGAAGGCCTGGATCCGACCGGGCTCCGTCGACACCAGCACAGGTTCGTGGCCGGCGTTCTTCGCGGCCTGCCAGGGTTCGGTCAGCTCGATCTGCTCGACACCCTCGGGTGCGGTCAGGAATGCGATACGCATGGCTGCTCAGTCTCCTTTCCTTGCCTTGTTCCGTCGCTCATCGGGCCACCACCCGCAGGGTGCGCAGCTCGGGGTCCGACGGGTCCGGCACGTACACGCCGTGCTCGACACCGGACCTGAGGTACTCCACCACCGCCCGGTTGATCCGCTCGCCCGGGCAGATCACCGGCACGCCGGGCGGATAAGGGCTCGCGGGCTCCGCGGCCACCCGGCCCACCGCCTCCTCCAGCGGCACCTGATCCACCGGGCCGAAGAAGGCGTCGCGGGGGAGCATCACGCCCTCCAGCTCCAGCTCCTCTGGTCGGGCCGTCGGTCCGTGGTCACGCTGTCGTCGTCCATGGTCTCCGTGTCGTCACTGTCCGATGCGTCGGGCCGGGGCGGAGTCCGGGCCTGTCCGTCAGGCCGGGGCCGGGCCGATCCGTCAGGCCGGGGCCGGGCCCGGGCCGATCCCTGAGGTCGGGCCCGCGCCCGGCCAGGTGCCCGGCTCGGCGCGGCTGATGTGGGCGAGCGCCGACCCCGGC
>NZ_JBHVDX010000192.1:0-20473 GCF_042802555.1 Streptomyces sp. NPDC057474
CCCGGGCCCCGAAGGCCGGGGCGCGGCCGGGGTGTACGTCGTCGCGGTGTTGGTCAGGAAGTTCCACCGGCACTCCTCGCAGAAGGGCGCGCCGCCCTCGCGGGGCGTGCGGCACTGCGGGCAGAGTTCCGGCTCGGCGGCGAGGTGCGGGCGTCCACCGGGACCCCCGGGGCCTCCGGGACCGCCCGCGCCCGGAGGCGGGGGAGGCGAGCCGGGCGGCGGGTATCCGTAACCGGCGCCCGGGGGCGGCGGTGGTGGCGGCGGGGGTACGGCACCGGCCATACGGTGACCGCAGACCTCGCACCAGTCGTCGGAACCCGACTGGTGTCCGTTCGGGCAGGTCGGCATGTCGGCGCTTCCCCCTCTCCTTTCCGGCCCTTCGGCCGGTTCCTGTGGCCGCGACGGGCCGGTGTGGCCGGTACTGTCCGGATCCCCGGTGGGGGAGCCAGGCTCATGTGCAGCGGTGTTACCGGTTGTTTCTACCTACTTCTTTACACGAACAGTCTTTGTCGACCGCGTTTCGAGAGTCATCTCGTCGGCCTCCGTGACCTTCGCCTTCAGTCGCACAGTACCTGTCGCCGCGTCGACCACGTCCACCACCTTCGCAAGCAGTTTCGCAGTATCCGCGTTCCCTGACGCGCTGGCGAGCTGAACGGCCCGTCCCAGCTTGGCCGTTGCTCCGTCGAAATCACCGGATTTACGAGCATCCAGCCCCTGTTGGATGACTTGTGCCAGTTCGGCCTGCCCTGTGTAGTGCGCGACCTGGGGGTTGATCGACGTGGACGCGACCATGTCGTCGGTCCACACCGCCTTCACCAAACCCTGGGCGCCGAGGTTCTGCGCGGTGCCGTCGGGCTGCGGAATGACGAGGGAGACGCGGGCGGCCAGCATTTCCTGGCCGAGGGACGCGGCCGGGACCTCGACGCACACGTGGTAGTCACGGGACTCGTCTCCCCACGAGCCGGTCGGGTAGTCCCCGGCGCGCGGCCCGGCCTCGGTGCGACGGTCGGTCAACTGCTCGACCGTGGGCGCCACTTGCTTCACGAACTTGATCTGTGTGCCGACCGGGGTCCACAGCCGCAGGGCTACGTCCGCGACCTCCTTGCCCATGGCCGCCTCCATCATCTGTGTGAAGTCGGCGGCAAGGGCGGCCGGGTCGGCGACGATGTCGGCGGTGCCGAGCAGCGCGGAGGCGATCCCTGTGACCTCCTTCACCTCCCAGTCGGTGCCCACTCCACGCGCGTCACAGGTGAACCGTCCGGCACAGGCGTCCAGGGCGGCCTTCAGGTCCTCCGGCGACTCGTGCTCGTTGCGGCCGTCGGTGAGCAGGATGCCGTGGCGTATGGCGACGTCCGCCGAGGCGAGCAGCCGGTCCGCGAGCTTCAGCCAGGTGCCGATGGCGGTGCCGCCGCCCGCGCTGAGCCTGCGCAGCGCCTGCTTGGCCTGGTCCCGGGTGGCGGAGTCGGCGACCGCGAGCCGGCCGACGCCGGGGTAGACCTCCCGGGCCACATGGGTGCCGTCGATCACCGCGAAGTGGACGCCGTCCCGCAGGGTGTCGATCGCGGCGGCCGTGGCGTCCCGGGCGTTGCGCATCTTGGTCGGCGGGTAGTCCATCGACCCCGAGCAGTCGACCATGAGGGCCACGGCGGCGGACGGGCCCTGGCCGGGCGAGTAGAGGTGCGGCGCGGCGACCGCGCCGCCGATGGTGCCGCCGCCGGTCGCGCTGACCGTCACGATGGCGTTGACCTCGCGGCCGCCATCGGGCAGGTACTCGTTCTGGTACACCTCGACCGAGAACTGCGGCACGTTCGACTTCGAGAAATTGGCCATGCCTACTCTGATCCCCCTAGCGGCCCCACAGCACGTGGGGTGATGACTGTGCGTGCCCGTACCCGGACCGGTCCCCTCCGGTCCGTCGGCTCTTCCCCTCCGGCCGCCGAGGCGCCCGCGAACACCCCGCCCGCGCGCACCCTCAGGCCGATCCTGCCCCCTGAGGAGGGGCGGGGAACGGCAGGACGGCCACTGTTACGTTGTCGTGGCCACCGCCGTCGAGGGCCCGGCCGACCAGGACCTGCGCGCAGTGCAGCGGCCGCTCGGCCGCGTCCAGGGGCACGGCCTCGGCCATCTCCTCGGCGGCCTCCGCGTAGTTCCACAGTCCGTCGGTGCACACCACCACTACACCCGGCCGGTCCGGTTTGAAGGAAGCGGTGTGCGGCTCCAGTTCGTACGCGTCCGCGCCGAGCCAGCCGGTGATCGCGTGGGCGCGCTCGTCGGCATACGCCTCGGCCTCGTTCATCAGTCCCGCGGACACCATCTGTGCCGCCCACGAGTCGTCCTCGGTGAGCCGGGCCGGGGGTGCGCTCCGGTCCACCGGGACCCAGTAGGCGCGGCTGTCGCCGACCCAGCCGACGACGAGCAGGCTCGGGGTGACGACGGAACCGACGATGGTGCACGCCGGCGCGTTCTGGTGCGGGGCGTGCTCCTGGGCCGTCTCCGGCTCCTCCGCCAGGGCGTTGACGGCGCCTGCGGCGGCGATGATCGCGTCGTGCATCGCCTGCTGCGGGTGGGTGCCGCGCGGCAGGGAGTCCAGGAGCGTCTCGCCCGCGGCGCGGGCGGCGGCGAGCGAGGCGTCGTCGGGGCGGGTCGCGGAGGACACGCCGTCGCAGACGATCGCGACGACCGCGGGGGAGCCGTCGGGCAGCGCCGTCGAGGAGATCGCGAACGCGTCCTCGTTGCGGTGGTGGCGCAGGCCCCGGTCGCTGACCGCGGCGACCGCGCCCAACTCCAGTTCCATGTGATCGCGTTCGCGCGGCTGGGCGTGCCCGCAGTTCTCGCAGTAGCCGTCCCGGTCGACATGACCCGCGCGGCAGGCCACGCACACCTTCGTGCCGGCCGGCGGGGTGGCGAGGTCGGCGGTGCGCGGGTCCGGCGGCTGGGGCGCGGCCAGCGGGTACTCGTCGGGCTCGCGGGGCCGGTCGAACCGTACGCCCCGCCCCGGGCCGGGCAGCTCGCCGCCGCCGGAGTCGGTGCCCTGGAGGTCGGTGGGACGGACCACCGGCGGGGGCGTGTCGGAGCTCGGCTCCGAGGCGATGGGCCAGTCCACGGGCGAGGCCTCGTCGGGCGCGTCACCCGCCGTCCCGTTCATCGTGACGGTCGGCTGGTCCTCCGGCGGCGCGGGCACCGCTGAGAGGTCGTGGCCGCACGCACCGCAGAAGCGGTCGTCCGAAGCGAGGGGCCACTCGCAGATCGGGCACTTCGTCAGCGCGGTCGGCTGGGGCATCTGCGACATCAACTACACCCACGTCCGGGGGCGGTAACGGTTGGCACGTTCCACCAGGTCGATCCTCTCCTCGCCGCCTTGGGCGAGCCGGGCCAGTGTGCGGTACGACCGCTCCAGTCCGAAGCGGAGGCCGCGCTCGTCCAGCGCGCTGCCGAGCAGCACCCGCCCGCCGGCCGGGGGCGCGGCACCCTGGCCCCCGGAGAGTACCCAGTCCAGGGCGCAGCCAAGGACCTCTGTGGACAACTGCTCGCGGCGCACCGCGTCCAGACCGTACCCGCCGAGCGCCTCGACCTGCCCGGCGGCAGCGGTCAGGTCGTCCAGGAACGGCGCGTCCGGCGCGGCTCCGGACGACACGGTCCCGGACGACACGGTCCCGGACGGCGTGATCCCGGACGGCGTGGTCCCGGATCCGAGTGTCGCCTCCGTACGGTGTCTGAGCCGCGCCCGTACGGCGGCGACCCGGGCGGCGGTGTAGTGGATGGACGCCTCCGGTACGGACTCGAGGGTATGGACGGCGTTCTGCCGGTCCCCGGCGGTCAGCCGCACCCGGGCGAGCCCGAACGCGGTGCTGACGAAGCTGGGGTCGGTCGTCCACACCAGGCGGTAGTACTCGGCGGCGTTGTCCAGCTGCCCGAGCACCTCGGCGCACAGGCCGAGTGCCAGCTTGGGGGCCGGCTCGCCCGGGAAGGCGTCGTAGATCGCGTCGAAGGACAGCGCGGCGTTCTCGTGGTCGCCGGTGGCGAGCGCGGCCACGCCCCGGTACCAGACCACCCGCCAGTCGTCGGGGTGGTCCCGCTCCAGGGCGTCCAGGGTGGCCAGCGCGATGGTGAACTCGCCCATCTCCAGCCGGGCCCGCAGCTCCCGCAGCCGCAGTTCCAGCGAGCCGCTGGGGGCCGAGTGCAGTGCCGTGATCAGTTCGGTGGGCGCGGAGGCGATGAGCCCCGCCAGGAACCCGGCGTTCGGGTCCCCGGGGTCCACCCGCGGGACGGGCAGCGCGAGGGCCGCGGCGGCGGTGTCCAGCTCCCTGGTGAGCCGGGCGGGGACGGCCGCGCCGCCGGTCAGCAGAGCGGGCGTATTGGAAGTCGAACCTCCGGTCCCCGTAAGTGATCCGGAAGGCGAACCCCCGTTCCCGGCAAGTGAACCGGAAGCCGAACCACCGTTCCGGGCGGCCACCACCTTGCCTCGCCGGAGCCCCTTCCCCACAGGAACCACCCGCGTCCCCAGCCGGGAGACGTCCCCGTTCAGCTTCGCGAACAGTTCCGTGTCCGTGACCCTCACTTCGGGGCCGAAGATCGTCGACAGGGCGGGGCGCGCCCGGCCCGTCTGGAGGGACACGACCTCCCGCAGCACCCCCGTGAGCTGCTCCGACATCTCCTGCGCGGAGGCGAACCGGCGGGCCCGGTCGGGGTCGGTGGCACGTACCAGCAGACGGTAGAAGGACTCGTACTGGCGGAAGACCTCGATGTTGTCGGGGTCGGGCAGGGAGTCCACGAAGACGTTCGTGTAGCCCTGGAAGTCGAAGGTGAGGACCGCGAGCGTACGGGCGACCGTGTACAGGTCGGAGGCCACCGACGGGCCCACGTCGGCGACTTCGGGCGCCTGGTAGCCGACCGTGCCGTAGATGGCCGACTCGTCGTCGTCCATCCTGCGCACCGCGCCCATGTCGATCAGCTTGAGCTGGTCCTCGGTCTGGATCGCGTTGTCGACCTTGAAGTCGCAGTACAGCAGGTTGCGGCTGTGGAGGTGGCCGAGCGCCTCCAGGGCCTCGATGCCGTACGCGCACGCCTGCTCGACCGGCAGCGGGTCCCGGCGGCCGTCCGTCGTGCGGCGGTCGTTGGCGATCTCCTTGAGGGACTTGCCGCCGACGTACTCCATGACGATGTACCCGTCCAGCGAGCCGGTGCGCTGGTCGAGGTGTTCGACGAAGTTGTAGATGCGGACGATGTTGGAGTGCTCGATCTCGGCGAGGAAGCGGCGCTCGGAGATCGCGGCGGCCATCGCGTCCTGGTCGCCGGTGTCGAGCAGGCCCTTCAGCACGACCCACCGGTCCGACACCGCCCGGTCGATGGCCAGATAGATCCAGCCCAGACCGCCGTGCGCGAGACAGCCCACGACCTCGTACTGGCCGCGCACGATGTCGCCCGAGTGCAGCTTCGGCACGAACGAGTACGGGTGGCCACACTTGGTGCAGAAGCCCTCCGTGCGCCCCGGCCGCTCACCGCGCGCCCGCCCGACCGGCGCCCCGCAGTCGGAGCGCGAGCAGAACCGCTTCCGCTCGGGCACCTCGGCGGTATCCAGCACCATCGAGCGCGGGTCCGGGCGCGGCACGTCCGGGACCTGGACGAGACCGACGCCGAGCCGGGCCCGTCCCGAGGAGCCGGCGGTCTTGCCGGAGCTGCGCACCGACACCGAGCGGCCCGTCGACCTGCCCGACAGGGCGCGCGAGAGCCGGCCGGAGACCGAGCGCCGGGACTGCGAGGAGCGCGCGGACGAGCGCGAGGAGCGTGAACTGCTGGAACCGGAGCCGCGCGAGCCCCGGCCGCCTCCGGTGATGCCGGTGGGCGGGGAGTTGACCATGCCGCTGGCCGAGACGACCGGCGCCAGACCACACTCGTCGCAGTACAGCTCGCCGCCGCCCACGTCCTCGTACGATCCCGAGCAACCGGGCCGCTGACACGACTGCTGCGGAGCCTCTTCGCCTGTCCGACCTTCGCCCGTCAGGCCTTCCTCCGTCTGACTCACGATTCCTCCTCCCTCCGGTCCTGGGGTCCGCGCGGGGCGGGCACCGAGGTGCCCAGCAGTTCGGCCGCCGCGTGCTGGTAGCGCAGCACCGCCATCTCGGCGACACGCAGGTCGCAGGGGGCGCTCCACAGCATGCGGCGCGCCGCGTCGTACCGCTCGACCAGCAGTGAGTCCTCCGCGAAGCCGTGCCGGGCGACCTTCGCCTTGTACGCGTCGAGCCGGCCGCGCAGCTCCGCGCGGACCGCCAGCGGTGCGGTGACCGACGTCAACGACTCCCGGGCGCGCAGCAGTTCGTCGTCCGCCTTCTGCTCCAGGGACTCCAGCAGCGGGGACAGCCGGTGCCACTGCGCGCGTCTGCGGTACTCGGCCGCCATCGCCAACTGCTCCTGCAGCACCGTCGGCGGGCCGCTCACCACGGGCACCTCGGTCGCGGCGATCTTCGCCAGCACCTCACCGCGCGCGCTGCGCGCCTCGGCGAGCGTACGGTCCGCGCGGCTGAGCACGTCCCGCAGCTTCACCAGCCGTGACTCCGCGTCCTGCCGGACCGTCAACACGGCGTCGATCTCCCGCCGTACGTCCTCCAGGGACCGCGCCTCGCGGTCGTACGTCGTGGTGTCCGGGCGGCCGCCGCCGGGCGCCGAACTGCCCGGCGCGGGGACCCAGAAGGCCAGCGGGTCGGAGATGACCTGCTCGCGGAGCCGGGTCAGGGTGCGGGTGATCCGCTCCAGGTCGTCGCCGGCCGGGTGCTCGCCGGGGCGCACGCCGACGGAGTGGGCGAGCTGGCGGGTGCGCTGGAGCTCGGCGGCCAGTAAATCGATCCGGGCGGGCAGCGCGGACCACACCGCGTCGGCGGCCACGACCATGTCCAGCGAGGACGCGTACAGGTCGTTCATCCGGTCCACGAGCGTGACGAGCGAGAACTGCTCGCTGAGGCGGGTCCCGCCCTGCAGCGTCGGCGCGTTCGCCATCGCCGTCGCCGAGCCGGCGACCGTGACGGCCTCGCCGCGCAGCAGCTCGGTCAGCTCCACCAGGTCCTCACGGCTGGACCAGCGGCGCCGCGAACGGATCTCCCGGGCGGAGCGCAGCGCGTCCGCGTACGCGTCGAAGTACGCCCACAGCAGCGTGATCGACGCGTCCGCGGACGTCCAGCGCTCCTTGGTGACGCCGGTCAGTTCGGCGCCTTCGAGCAGCCTGCGGCCCGCGTGGTCCTGCAGGGCGAGCAGCGAGGTCTCGATGGCCTCGTGCTCCGCGCCGAGCCGCGCGAGCGCACGGTCCACCTCGTCCCGGTCCATCACCGGCCCGGTGGATCCCGCGACGCCCATCGATCACCTCTCGCTGCTGTCGGTGTCCGTCAGTTGAAAGCGGTCCTTGTACGTCAGTCCCTGTACGTCAGTCCCTGTACTGCTGGGGGGAAAGCGGTCGGGACTTCTCCGAATCCCCGACCATCGTGGCGGACAGCCACTTGGAGTACGAGTCCTGCCAGCCGTCCTTGAGATAGTCCACCAGCACCTGGTTGACCCGGCGTACCAGATCGTCCGCCTTCAGATTCATCGCCACGCCGTAGTACTCGGTGGTGAACGGCTCGCCCGTCAACTTCACCGTCGGATCCTGTGCCGCCTGGCTCGCGGCGAGCGCGCTGTCGGTCACCACCGCGTCGACCTCGCCGAGCTGAAGCCTTACCAGGCAGTCGAGTTGATTGGGCGGGTTGACGGACGTGATGTCGGCGGAGGCGGGCAGCTTGCCCGACTTCTGGTCGGCGTCCAGAGTGTCCAGAGCGGTGGAGCCGCTGGCCGAGCAGATCTTCTTGTCCGCCAGCGTCCGGTCGTAGCCCTTGATCGTCGAGGACCTGGGGGTCAGGACCTGCTGTCCGGTCTTGAAGTACGGCTGGGAGAAGGCGACTTCCTGCATGCGCTTGCAGCTGATCGTCATCGTGCGGACCACCATGTCGACCTCCCTCTTCTGGAGGGCGGGGATGCGCTGGTTCGTGGGAATCGCCCTGAAGCGCACCTTGTTCGGGTCGCCGAGTATCTCTTCGGCGATCCGGTGCACGATGTCGATGTCGAAGCCCTCCAGTTGGGCGTCGTCGTTCGTGCTGTTCGGGTCGCGGTAGCCCCAGCGGTAGCTGTTCTGGTCCACGCCGACCGTGATGTAGCCGTTCTTCTCGATCCTCGCGATCGTCGTGCCGGACTCGTCGGAGGAGGGCCTGAGGCTCTGGTTCTCCGGGTCCTTCATGGTGTCGCACTCGTCCGCCCGCGCCTGCGTGCCCCGGGCGACCCCCTGGCCCCCGGTGCCAGTGGCGCCGTCGCCGCGTGTGCCCTTCACCGGCAGCACCAGGGCGAAGACCAGGGTCAGGGCGCAGAGGGCCGCCATCGCGCCCACACCGCCCCAGCCCCTGAGACCGGCCCGCAGGCGTCGTACCGCATTCATCGCTCCCCCTTCCACCGTGTCTCCCCCCGCCGTCGTCACCGGTACTCCGAAAGCCTGCGTCCGATGCCCAGCACCGCGCCCGCCGCGCTCAGTACGGCCAGCACCGCGGCGCCCACGGGAAGTCCGAGCATCGCGTCGCGGCCGCCCTGGGCCGCCAGCTCGAACTCCCTCTCCTCATGCTTGCTCGCGGCGTCCAGGTTGTCGTCGACCTCGTCGAAGCAGTCGCCCGTCGGCTTGTCGCCCTCTCGGCATTCCGCCGTCGCGGCACCGCCGATCACCTGGCTGAGGGCGCACTGGTAGTCGCCCTTCTCGTCGGCCTCGCGGGCGTTCTGGTGCCGGTCCAGCCACTCCTTCATGCCGGCGTCGGCGGCTTTCAGGGGCTTCTCGCCGCTGTCGTCGTCGGCGAGGCCCTCGGCGGCGGCCAACTGCTTCTTGAGCTCGGCCATACTGGTGTCGAATTGGAGGTCGAACTTGTCCACGACCTCGTCCTTCGCGTTCTTGGTGGTCTCCGCGCCCCGACTGATCAGAGTCAGGTTCTCGTTACCACGTGCGGTGAGGGAGGCGATGCGCGCGTCGTTCAGCACGGTCAGGGACCGCACGCCGTTGTCGTAGGAGTCGTTCAGCCCCGAGCGGGCGACGGTGTGACCGACGGTCAGCCACAGCAGGACGACCGTGGAGGCGGCCGTCGCCGCGACCAGGCCGTGGTTCAACACTCGGTTGGTGCGCTGGTAGTTGCGGCGCTGGGCCCAGCCGAGGCCACCGATGGCGAGGATGCCGAGAGCGATCGCGACCCACGGATACGACGTGGCGTCCGCGTAGTCGTCGCGGAGCCGTTCGTTCTCGTTGTCGTAGACCTTCTTCGCCTTCGAGAGCATGTCGTCCTGCATCTTGTCGTTCGCGTAGCGCAGGTAGGCGCCGCCCAGCGGGTAGCCCAGCCGGTTGTTGGCGCGTGCGCGCTCGACAAGTCCTTTGTACTCCGGCAGCAGGGCGTTCAGTTCGGAGACGAGCCTCTCCGACTCCGAGCCGGGCTCCGAGGCCGAGGCGGCGATCGACAGGTTGTCGGCGGCCTCCTTGATCTCGCGCTCGTATCTCTCGCGCGACTCCTCCGTCTCCTGGCCGCCCGCGAGGAAGCCGCTGGAGGCCGCGGTGTTGGCGTCGGCGAGGGAGCTGTAGATGCGGGCCGCGGAGGAGCTGAGGGGCTGGCTGCCGTGGAGCACGTCGTCGGCGGCGGCCGAGCGGTCGTTCATCTGCCAGGCTGTGACGGAGCCGAACGCGACGACCAGCAGGGCGAGCACGGCGCCGATGATGCGCAGCCGACCGGGCTCGGTGGTCGCGGCGGCGCGCAGCTGGTCGACGCCCTCCGCGAACGCCGTCCGGCGGGGCGGGCCGCCGTCCGGGACCGGGGGCGGCACGGGGGACCTCGGCGCGCGCGCGGCCTGTGGCGGCACGACCGGGCCCGGGCCCGGGCCCGCGGGTGGTGCCGTCGGTGCCGCGCTGCCCTCCGGCGTGAATGTCACCTGACCTCCCCCTGGTCATCCGTCCATCACTTCCGCCCGCTCGCACGGACAGAGGTGCACGGCCGCAAGTATCGCCGTCGGGACTGACATCGCACAGACTTTGACTCGATCTTGTTCCCCGATCGTGTCCGTACGTGCTGTGCTTGTCGAATTCCGGCGCAGCACAAGGCTTCCCGCACCACCGCCTGCCCATGAATACGCGCTCCGGTCGGGTTCGGTTCCCTGGGGTCGAACGCGTTCGAGGGGGAGATTCGAGGGGTGGTGCGAGACGCCGGGTCACCCTCCTTCGTAGTGCGCCCGCACGCGCGCGTGCACGGTTCTCGGCGCGCCCACGTGGTCGAGGCCGAGCAGCGCCGCGCCCAGCACCGGGGCGGCCGTGACCACCCGGGGGACGGCCTTGGGCGCGGCGGCGGCCAGCGCCTCGCGGATCCGGGCGTCGAGGAGGGGATGCCGGGCGGCGAGAACGCCGCCGCCGAGGAGGACGGGGGTCTCCTCGCCGAGGAGGTCCAGGCGGGTCAGGGCCACCGTCGCCATGGCCACCACCTCCTCGGCCATGCGGTCCACCAGCGAGCGGGCCACCGGGTCGCCGGCGGTCGCCGTGGCGAAGAGGACCGGGGTGAGTTCATGGCGGCGGACGGCCGGGATGTGCTCCAGGTGCAGGGCCTCGACCAGGGCGTACACGGAGTCCAGGCCGAAGTGCGCGGGCAGCGTGTCGGCGAGGGCCGTGGGCCCGCCCCGGCCGTCCTCCGCGCGGGACGCGTGCCACATCGCCTCCTCGGCGAGGCCCCAACCGCCGCCCCAGTCACCGGAGATGCGTCCGAGCGCCGGGAAACGGGCGGTGCGGCCGTCAGGGCGCATGCCGACGCAGTTCACGCCGGCGCCGCACACCACGGCCACGCCCCGGGGCTCCGCCACGCCGGCCCGCAGGATGGCGAAGGTGTCGTTGCGGACCTCGACGGTCGTGCCCCACGCGCGCGTGCGCAACGCCGCCGCCAGCCGCTCCTCCTCCACGGGGAAGTCGGCGTTGGCCAGACACGCCGAGACATGGTCGACCGAGCCGACCCCGGCCTCGGCGAAGGCCTGCCGTACGACCTCCGCGAGGCCGTCGACAGCCGTGATCACCCCGACCGTCGGCGGCTGGAACCCGCCGCCGCGCGCCGCGCCCAGCACCTCCCCGTCCGGGGCGATCACGGCGACGTCGGTCTTGCTGTTGCCCGCGTCGACGGCGAGCACGCTCCCGCGCCCACCGTCGCGCCCGCGCACGCCCGCGTCCGAACCCGTGCGTACGCCGTCGGCCGAACCCGCGCGTGCGCCGTCGGCTGATCCCACGCATACGCCGTCGGCTGATCCCAAGCGCACGCCGTCGGCCGAACCCGCGCGCACGCCGTCGGCCGAACCCGCGCTCACGCCGTCGCTCACGCGGTTGCTCACGCCCTCGCTCACGCCCACGCGAGGTGCTCCCGGTTGTGTGCGATCAGCCGATCGGTGAGGGCCTCGGCGTACTCGTACTGCCCGATCAGGGGATGGGAGAGCAGCGCCCGGAACACCCGGTCCCGGCCGCCGCGCAGGGCCGCGTCCAGGGCCAGGTCCTCGTACGCGGTCACGTTCGCCATCAGGCCCGCGTACAGCGGGTCCACGGTCGGCACCGGCAGCGGTGCCGCGCCCTGCTTGTTCACGGCGGCCTGCACCTCGATCACCGCGTCGGCGGGGAGGAAGGGCAGTGTGCCGTGGTTGAGGGTGTTCACCACCTGGTACGGGCTGCCCCCGTCGCCCAGCAGCGAGGCGGCCAGGTCGACGGCCGCCTCCGAGTAGAAGGCCCCGCCGCGCTTGGCGAGCAGCGCGGGCTTCTCGTCGAGCGCCGGGTCGGCGTACATCTTCAGCAACTGCCGCTCCATCGCGGCCACTTCGGCGGCACGCGAGGGCTTGGTCGCCAGCTCCCGTACGACCTCGTCGTGGGCGTAGTAGTAGCGCAGGTAGTAGGAGGGGACCACGCCCAGGCGGTCCAGGACGGGGCGGGGCAGCCGCAGGTCGGCGGCGATGCTGTCGCCGTGGTCGGCCAGCAGTTTCGGCAGGACGTCCTCGCCGTCGGGGCCGCCGAGGCGGACACCGGTCTCCCAGGTGAGGTGGTTGAGGCCCACGTGGTCGAGGTGGACCTCGGCCGGGGTCACACCCAGGTGCGCGGCGAACTTCCGTTGCAGGCCGATCGCCACGTTGCACAGGCCGACCGCCTTGTGGCCGGCCTGGAGCAGGGCGCGGGTCACGATCCCCACCGGGTTGGTGAAGTCGATGATCCAGGCGTCGGGGTTGGTACGGCGGACCCGTTCGGCGATGTCCAGGACGACCGGGACCGTGCGCAGCGCCTTCGCCAGGCCACCCGCGCCGGTGGTCTCCTGGCCGACGCAGCCGCACTCCAGCGGCCAGGTCTCGTCCTGCTCCCGGGCGGCCTGGCCGCCGATGCGGAGCTGCAGGAGGACGGCGTCGGCGCCCTCGACGCCCCGGTCCAGGTCGCCGGTGGTGATGATCCGGCCGGGGTGGCCCTGGCGGGCGAAGATCCGGCGGGCCAGGCCGCCGACCAGCTCCAGCCGGTCGGCGGCCGGATCGACGAGCACCAGCTCCTCGATCGGCAGTGTGTCCCTGAGCCGGGCGAACCCGTCGACGAGTTCGGGTGTGTAGGTCGAGCCTCCGCCGACCACAGTGAGCTTCATACGTGGATCAACCCTTTACTCCGGTCAGGGTGACGCCCTCGACGAACGCCTTCTGCGCGAAGAAGAACACGAGGATCACGGGGGCCATGACCAGCACGGTCGCGGCCATGGTCAGATTCCAGTCGGTGTGGTGCGCGCCCTTGAAGGACTCCAGGCCGTAACTGAGCGTCCAGGCGGCCGGGTTCTCGGAGGCGTAGATCTGCGGGCCGAAGTAGTCGTTCCAGGCGTAGAAGAACTGGAAGAGGGCGACGGCCGCGATGCCCGGCTTGGCCATCGGCAGGACGATCCGCAGCAGGGTGCGCAGTTCGCCGCAGCCGTCGACCCGGGCCGCGTCCAGGTACTCGTTCGGGATGGTCGTCAGGAACTGCCGCAGCAGGAAGATGGAGAACGCGTCCCCGAACGCCATCGGGATGATCAGCGGCCACAGCGAGCCGGACAGGTCCATCTGCTTGGCCCAGAACAGGTACATCGGGATCACGACGACCTGCGGCGGCAGCATCATCATCGAGATGACCAGCATCAGCGCCAGATTACGGCCCCGGAAGCGGAACTTGGCGAGCGCGTACGCCACCGGGATCGACGACACGACGGTGAGGACGGTGCCGAGGCCGGCGTAGATCAGGGTGTTCTTCCACCAGGTCAGGAAGCCGGGGGTGTCGAGGACCTGCCGGTAGTTGCTCCACTCCCAGGTGTCCGGGACCAGATCGCGGGTGAGCGCCTGCTGGCCGCTCATCAGCGAGGTCAGGACGACGAAGACGAAGGGCAGGGTGAAGAAGAGCGCGGCGGCCACGCCCAGGGAGTGGACGGCGATCCACTCCAGGAGCGCCCGGCGGCGGGCGGTCCGCTCACTCGCCGGGGCGGCGACCGGCGCCACGGGCTTGTCGAGTACTTGGGTCATCAGTCACCCGCTCCGATCAGTCCGCCCCGGCGCCGCATCAGCAGCGCGGTGAACACCATCGACAGGGCGAACAGCACGAGGGCGACCACACAGGCGGAGCCGTAGTCGAAGCGCTGGAAGCCGAGGTTGTAGACGAGCTGGGGCAGTGTCAGGGTCGACTTGTCCGGGTAGCCCGGCTCGAACTGCTGGCCGGAGCCGCCGATGATGCCGGAGGCGACCTTCCCGGCCACCAGGGGCTGCGTGTAGTACTGCATCGTCTGGATCACGCCCGTGACCACGGCGAACATCACGATCGGCGAGATGGTCGGCAGCGTCACGAATCGAAACCGCTGCCAGGCCGACGCCCCGTCCAGCTCGGCGGCCTCGTACTGCTCCTTCGGTACGTCGAGCAGCGCGGCCATGAAGATGACCATCAGATCGCCCACGCCCCACAGCGCGAGCGCGGTGAGCGCCGGCTTGGACCAGGCGGGGTCCGTGAACCAGCCGGGCGTCGGCAGGCCCAGCCCGTCGAGGACGGAGTTGACCGGCCCCGTGCCGGGGTTGAGGAGGAAGACGAAGGCCAGCGTCGCGGCGACCGGCGGCGCGAGGTACGGCAGATAGAAGAGGGTGCGGAAGACGCCCGCCCCGGTCTTGATCTTCGTGATCAGCAGACCGACGCCGAGCCCGAACAGCACCCGGCAGGTCACCATCACGAGGACCAGCCAGAGCGTGTTGCGCAGGGCCGGCCAGAACAGCGGGTAGTCGTTGAAGACGTAGGACCAGTTGCCCAGGCCGCGGAAGACCGGAGTACCGAAGCCGTCGTACTTCATCAGTGAGAAGTACACGGTGGACACCAGCGGATAGGCGAAGAAGACGCCGAACCCGATCAGCCAGGGTGACAGGAAGGCCACCGTCCGAAGCGCCGACCGGCGGCGCTTCGAACGGAGCGTGTGCGTGGACACGCGCAGGGAGTGCGTGGACATCGGACGGATACCGCTACTTCGCCTGCGCGATGTCGGTGTCGATCTGCGCCGCGGTCTTCTCCAGACCCTTCCGCAGATCCGTCACCTTGCCGGACTCGTACTGGTAGCCGAAGTCCTGGAGCGTCGTCTGGTACGTGGAGCCGTTGATGGAGGCCGGCGGGGTGTTCGAGTGTGTGTTCTGGGCGATGTCCAGGAACGTCTGGAAGCCCTCGTCCACCGTCAGGTCGGGCGACTTCAGGGCCGCGAACGTGGACGGCACGTTGTGGATGGCGTTGGCGAAGGATACGACGGCCTCGGTGTCGGTCGTCAGGTACTTCACCAGCTCCCAGGCCGCGTTCTGCTTCTGGCTCTGCGGGGCGATGCCGATGATCGTGCCGGAGAGGAAGCCCTTGCCGTACTCGTCCACCTCGTCGTCGGCCACGGGCATCGGCGCGGTGCCGATCTCGAAGTCGGTCCCGGCGTCCTTCGCCATCCCGAGCCGCCACTCGCCGTCCAGCTGCATGGCCACCTGGCCGGTCTGGAACGGGTGCTTGGCGCCCCACTCGTCACCGAAGGTGTTCCGGTACTTCTCCAGCTTCGCGAAGCCGCCGAGCGAGTTCACCAGGCTCTTCTGGTATGTGAACATCTCCGCGAACGCAGGGTCCTCGGAGATGTTCGACTTGCCGTCCGCGTCGAAGTACGCGTGGTCCCACTGCGACATGTAGTGGTCCACGACCGTCTCGTAGCCGTGGTAGTTCGGCATGAACCCGAGCTGCGAGTAGCTGTCGCCCTTGGTCTTGGTCAGCTTCTTCGCGACCTCGGCGAACTCCGACCACGTCTTCGGCGGCGACTTGATGCCGGCCTTGTCGAACGCGTCCTTGTTGTAGTACAGCCCGTACGCGTCACCCAGCAGTGGCAGCGCACAGCGCGTGCCCTCGAACTGCGTGTAGTCCAGCATCGGCTTCGGGATGATCTTGTCGAGGTCGAGCTTCGACTTCTCGATGAAGGGCTTCAGGTCGAGGAACGCCCCCGACGAACAGAACTTGCCGATGTTCGACGTCGTGAACGACGACACCACGTCGGGCCCGCTCGAACCGCCCGCCCGCAGCGCCTGGTTGAGCTTGTCGTCGTTGATGTTCCCGACGACCTTCACCTTGATGTTCGAGTGCTCCTTCTCGAACCGGTCCACGTTCGCCTGGATCGCCTTCACCTCACCGGGCGCGCTCCACCCGTGCCAGAAGGTGATCGTCGTCTTGGCGTTCGGGTCGTCGGAGGCGGTGCTGTCGGCCTGACCGGTGCAGGCGGTGGCGAGGAGAGAGAGGGAAGCGGTGACGGCGAGCGCGATAGCCGCTTTCTTGGATATTCCGGACATGGCGGGGTCTCCTGAGGGAGGGATGGGGTGAGGTGAGAGGAAGGGGCGCGCCCGGGCGACCCGGGGGCGCGGGGCTGTATCGATCTGCGGCTCCGCCGCGTGGGCGCGACCAGCCGCAGACGGCCCGCAGCTTCTGAATGATCAATCAGCGCGAGGTGTCAAAGACTTCGTCACGGGTGGTGGCGAGCGCACTCTCCAACGCCCCCCGCAGCACAGGGTGTTCACGTACGTCGCCGAGCACGAGCCGCGGCCGGGAGGCAGCCAGCTCCGCCAGCTCGGCCTCGACGAGCGCCCGCAGCGGCTCGCCGCCGGCGGTCAGTGCCGTACCGCTGAGGACGACGAGTTCGGGGTCGAGTACGGCGATGAGCGAAGCGATACCCGTGGCGAGCCCCGTGGCATAGGTGGCCAGAAGTTGTCGGTGGGACCCGGAGTCGACATCGGCGGCGGCCCGGGCGACGAGCGCCGCCGCGACCTCGGCGTACGGCCCCTCCGGCACCGGAGAGATGCCCAGCTCACGGGCGAGCCGGGGAATGATCTGCGAACCGGCGAGTTCCTGGTAGCCCCCGCTGTTCGCCTTGGTGACATGGCGGACCAGCGGCACACCGGGAACCGGCAGGAACCCGACCTCGCCGGCGCCCCCGGTGAACCCGCGGTGCAGTCGTCCGCCCAGGACCACCGCGGCGCCGAGACCGCCCTCGTTCCACAGCAGCACGAAGTCGTCGTGGCCCTTGGCCGCGCCCAGCCGTTGTTCGGCCAGAGCGGCGAGGTTCACGTCGTTCTCGTACTCCACCGGCATCGGCAGCGCGGCGGCGAGTTCGTCGAGGAGGGCGGGGGAGTGCCAGCCGGGCAGGTGCGAGGCGTACCGCAGCCGCCCGGTGTTGGGGTCGAAGGCGCCGGGCGTGCCGATGACCAGTCGGCGCACGTCGGACCGGACGAGCCCGGCGGCCTTGACCGCCCCGTCGAGGGCGGTGGTGACCTGGCGTACGACGGGTTCGGCGGGGCGTCGTCCGGGGGTGGGGACGGCGTACTCGCCGACCGTGCGGCCGGTGATGTCGGCGATGGCGGCCAGGACGCGTTCGGGGGTGACGTCGAGGCCCGCGGCGTACGCGGCGGTCGGGTCGACCGCGTAGAGCTGGGCGTTGGGGCCGGGTCGGCCCGCGCCGGAACCGCTCTCGCCAGGGCCGCCGGTGCCGGGCCCTTCCGTGCCGGTGCCCGTGGCGATCACGAGGCCGGCGGCTTCGAGGCGGGCCAGGAGCTGCGAGGCGGTCGGCTTGGACAGCCCCGTCAGTTTGCCGAGCCGCGTCCGGGAGAGCGGCCCGTGCTCCAGCAGCAGGTCGAGCGCGGCGCGGTCGTTCATGGCGCGCAGTACGCGGGGGGTTCCTGCCATGGGTCCGCCACCTGCCCAACTGTTAGGAAAGTTTCCTGTCGGATGCCAGGACGATAGGACTAGACCAGGTGAGCGTCAATATCCGGCCAACAAAAAACCGCCCCCGGCAACGGAGTCGTTACCTGGGGGCGGGGCCGGCACCGCTGGAGGCGGTGCCGCTTCACATCACTTCACGTCACTTCACGTCGACGAAATCCGCCGCGGACGTGACGGCCGCCGTGGTGGACGTACCCGCGAACTTGTAGCGGTACGAGCCGTCCTTCGACGCCTTCACGGTGGTGGACAGGGCGCCGGCCGTGCCGGAGGTCACCGTCTTCACGTCCGTGTAGGCGGTGGCGCCCTTGGCCTTGAACTGCAGGGTCGCCTTCTGGCCCTTGTAGCCCGCGTAGCTGCCGGTGTTCCAGTCCGCGCGGGTGAGCTTGCCCTTGACGGTCAGGGTCCTGCCCTTGACGACCGGCTCCGGGGTGGCGTTGACGGTGGCCTTGGCGAGCCGCTGGAGCTTGGCGGCGCCGAGGTTGCCCCAGATGTCGGACCCGATGTGGAAGCTGATGTGGTCGTCGGAGTCGTCCTCGTCGATCGCCGTCTCGCCGTAGAGGGCGGCCGCCTTCCAGGTGGTGGCGTCCGCGCCCTCGAAGAGGTGCTCCCGAGGATCGATGGTGAGCTTCGTCGAGCAGGACTCGGTCACCGTGGTGTCGGTTGTCGCCGTCGTGGTGCAGGTGGGCTTCCTGGGGGAGCCCTCGATGGCGTTGGTGGGCTCCGCGAGCGTGCCCCGGTAGAGGGCGATGCCCAGGAAGTTGTTCTTGTAGTCGATGGCGAGATCCGACGGCCGCGTGACGCTGTACGTGACCGGCACGGTCACCTTGGCCTTGGTGCCGACCACGATCGGCTTGCCGTTGTTGACCGTGACGGCGCCGAAGGTCAGGTCCGGCGAGTCGGCCAGCGCGGCGGGCGCGGCCAGGCCGGTGAGAGCCAGGGCGCCGGACATGGCGGCGCCTATGGCGAGCTTGCGCATGAGTCCCCACATTCGAAGCGGGCCCCTGGGCGTTGCGCTCCAGAACAAGGGCCCACTGTTGAAGTGACACTAGGCGATCACGCTTGTGGGGGGAACGCGGGGTACCTGTGAAGACGGTAACGAATGCGCAGGTCAACCGGATGTGGGCGTTCCGGGTGCCCCGTGAGGGGGCACCCGGCCATGCAAAAACCCGGACCGTCAGGCGGAGATGCCGTCGATCCGGGCCATCGCGTCGTCCGCGCCGAACGGCTGCAGGTAGGGCAGCCAGCGCGGGTCCCTATGGCCGGTGCCGATGATGCGCCAGGCCAGCCCCGAGGGCGGAGCGGGTTTGTGGCGGAGCCGCCAGCCGATCTCCACGAGATGGCGGTCCGCCTTTACATGGTTGCAGCGGCGGCACGACGCGACGACGTTGTCCCAGACGTGTTTGCCCCCGCGACTGCGCGGGATGACGTGGTCGACGCTGGTTGCGACGCCACCGCAGTACATGCACCGGCCCCCGTCGCGGGCGAACAGTGCCCGACGGGTCAGAGGAACGGGCCCCCGATAGGGAACCCGGACGAATCGCTTGAGCCGGACCACGCTGGGTGCGGGGACTGTGACGGTCGCGCTGTGCAGATAGGCGCCGGATTCTTCCAGGGAGACCGCCTTGTTCTCCAGGACGAGGACGAGCGCGCGGCGGAGCGGTACGACACCGAGCGGCTCGTACGACGCGTTGAGGACCAGGACGTGCGGCACGGATGCCTCCTTGTACGCCGGCGGCGCGTGGCTCGCGCCGTGGACGATCCGTAGTCAGTCTCCCCTCATGCCTGGTGGAAGCGCCACCATGTCCCGGTAACGGGCCGGGAGTGTTTTCGACCACACCCTGATTCATCCCCCACAGCGTGCGCCCTTCACTCCCTGGTGAGCGCCCTGGCTCCCTCGAACATGGCGACGACCTCCACACGATGCCCCGTTAGTGTGGTGGGTCTGCCCGTCCGGTGACCCTTCCGTGACCCGACGGATCTTGACCGCCGTACCGGAGGGCAGATAACGCACCTGGAGGTATCCGCCGTGTCGTCCGTTTCTTCCCTGTCCCTCCTACTGGCCGCCGCCTCGCCGTCGCCGTCCCCCTCGGAGACGTCGACGACACCGGCCGTGCCGTCGCTGGAGGATGCCCAGGAGAGCGCGACCAACGCCGCCAGCTGGGTGGAGGAGAACTGGTCCACATGGCTGGCCATCGGTCTCCGCGTCCTGCTGATCATGGTGATAGCGGCGGTGCTGAGAGTGATGGTCCGGCGGGCGATCACCAAGCTCATAGACCGGATGAACCGCTCCGTGCCCGGCGTCGAGGGCGGCACTCTCGGCGGTCTGCTGGTCAACGTCGAGCGTCGCCGCCAGCGCTCCCAGGCCATCGGCTCGGTACTGCGCTCGGTGGCGTCCTTCCTCATCATGGGCACCGCGGCCCTGATGGTCCTCGCCACCTTCGAGATCAACCTCGCCCCCCTGCTGGCCTCCGCCGGTGTCGCGGGCGTCGCCATCGGTTTCGGTGCCCGGAACCTGGTCACGGACTTCCTCTCCGGCGTCTTCATGATCCTTGAGGACCAGTACGGCGTCGGCGACACCGTCGACGCGGGCGTCGCCTCCGGCGAGGTCATCGAGGTCGGCCTGCGCGTCACCAAGCTGCGCGGCGACAACGGCGAGATCTGGTACGTCCGCAACGGCGAGGTCAAGCGCATCGGCAACCTCTCCCAGGGCTGGGCCACGGCCGGCGTCGACGTCACCGTCCGCTACGACGAGGACCTCGACAAGGTCCGCCGCACCCTCCTGGAGGTCGGCGAGGCGATGAGCAAGGAGGACCCCTGGAACGAGCTTCTCTGGGGCCCCATCGAGGTCCTCGGCCTCGACGACGTGCTCCTGGACTCGATGGTCGTCCGCGTCTCCGCCAAGACCATGCCCGGCAAGGCCCTGACCGTCGAGCGCGAACTGCGCTGGCGCATCAAGAAGGCCTTCGACGCCGCCGACATCCCCATCGTCGGCGGAGTCCCGGCCCTCGCGGCCGACAACCCGGACGCAGACCCGACGGCCGGCATGGCACCCCCGTCGGCCTACGCGTCCAGCACGTCACCGCAGTCGGAGCGGGCGACGCCGATCGCGCCTTCGGGGGTGCCGAAGTAGCGCGAGGGCGCGTACGCGGTTGTGCACGATGCAGTCTG
>NZ_JBHVDX010000193.1:0-20465 GCF_042802555.1 Streptomyces sp. NPDC057474
CTACTTCGCCTCCACCCGGCCTCCGTACGACCGCTTGCCGCGCCGGTACGCGATCTCGCCCAGCACGACGTCCACCGCGATGAACGCGGCGAGCGGGATGCCGAGGAGGGGCACGAAGTAGCCGAGGACGGCGATGAGGGCGAGGGCGGGGACCAGGATCTGGGGCGGTACCTGCTGCCAGGATCCGCGGGGGATCGGGCGGCCGAAGGACGAGGCGCGGCCGCGCTGCCACCACATGCGGTAGCCCCAGAGGATCAGTACGACCAGGGAGGCCGCGAGGGCCATCAGGAGGATCTGGTTGGCCAGGCCGAACAGGACGCCGGTGTGGGCGTCGATGCCCCAGCGGGACAGCTTGGCGAGGATCGGGAAGTCGGCGAACCGGAGCGTATCGGTGACCTCGGAGGTCGCCGGGTCCACGGCGACCGCGTCCTGTTTGGTGGGCCAGCTGCGCTGGACCTGCTTGACCACGTAGGTGGAGGACGCGTCGGCGGGCGGCACGATCTCCACCGGGTCGCCTAGGCCCTCGGCGCGCGCGGCGGCGAGGATCTCGTCCAGGTCGCCCTCCGCGGCGGCGTCCCCCTCCGCCGAGGCGGCGTCGTGACCGCCGTGGTCGCCCGCCGTGGCCGAGATGGCCGGGGTCGCCTGGTGGAGCTCGGTGCGCAGGACCTCGATGTTGGCGCCGGCGTACGTCGACCAGGTCAGACCCGTCGCCGAGAGGAAGAAGAACCCGGCGGCGGCCCAGACACCGACCGTGCCGTGCAGGCCCAGGGTGCGGCGGCGGCCACTGGTGCCGCGCACCTTGCGCTGGGCGCGGCGGCGGGCGAACCAGAGCACGAGGCCACCGCCCGAGATGACCCACAGCCAGCTGGCGGCGAGTTCGCTGTAGAGGCGGCCGGTCTCGCCGAGCTGGAGGTTGGCGTGGAACTTGTCGATCCAGGTCCGCACGGGCAGCGCGCCCGTCGACCCGTACTGCTCCAGGGCGCCGCGCACCTCCGCCGTGTACGGGTCGACGAACACCGCGAGCGTGTTGGTCTCGTCGATGCCCTCGACACCCGTCAGCATCACCCGGGTCGTCGCGTCGTCCTCCGGGGAGGGGCGTACGGCGGAGATGGTGCCCTCGGGGTGTGCCTTGCGGGCGGCGGCCACCTGCTCGGAGATCGGCAGCTGCTCGTCGCCCACCTCGGCGACGGTCGTCCGGTCCGCGTAGACGATCTTCTCGATCGTGAACGAGGCGGCGTACAGCCCGCCCGTCAGGGCGGCGACCAGCAGGAACGGGGCGACGAGGACGCCCGCGTAGAAGTGCAGCCGCAGGACGAGCGGCCTGAGCGAAGCCCAGCCCTTCGTCGTGCCGTCGGGCTTGGCGACGGGTTTCTGGGGCTCGTCCGTCTCGGTCGAGGGGGCGATGGTCATCGGCGGATGCTCCGGGATGCGGGGACGTCGTGGCGGTTCAGTAGTCGGGGTGTGCGGGCTCCGAGTTCCCGGCATCGCGTGTGATGCGGGTCACACGAACCTCCGGTGTCACGTGCCCGCCCGAGGGTGTGCCTCCGTGAGAGCCGCCTCGCATCGCGCGATTCCGGTTGGCATCCTGGCTCGATGGCTTCCGAACGTGATCGCACCGAGTCCCGCCCCCTGAGCGACCGGGTCGAGGAACTCCTCGCCCACGAGGGGCCGCTGCCGATCGTCGCCGCGGGCGATCCGGTACTGCGCCGCACCGCCGCGCCCTTCACCGGCCAGCTGGACCCCGGCCTCCTGGCCCGCTTCGTCGCCGCCCTGCGCGCCACCATGCACGCGGCACCCGGCGTCGGCCTCGCCGCACCCCAGGTCGGGGTGTCCCTGCGCATCGCGGTGATCGAGGACCCCGCGCCGGTCCCGGAGGAGGTGCGGCTCGCCCGGGGCCGGGTCCCGCAGCCGTTCCGCGTCCTGGTCAATCCGGCGTACGAGGCCGTCGGGTCGTACCGTGACGCGTTCTTCGAGGGCTGTCTGAGCGTGCCGGGCTGGCAGGCCGTGGTGGCCCGGTACGCCAAGGTGCGGCTACGGGCGGTCGACGAGCACGGGCGGGCGGTGGACGAGGAGTTCTCGGGGTGGCCCGCCCGTATCGTCCAGCACGAGACGGACCACCTCAACGGCACGCTCTACCTCGACCACGCCGAGTTGCGCTCGCTCTCCTCGAACCAGGCGATGGCCGACCGCTGGAACGACCCCACTCCGGCCAACGCCGCCCGGGCGATGGGCTTCCTCCTGCCCGACTGAGCGCCCGGACCGGCCGGTTCAGCCCCGGTACGCCTCCAGCAGTCGCAGCCACACCTCGCTGATCGTCGGGTACGAGGGCACCGCGTGCCAGAGGCGGCCGATCGGGACCTCCCCGGCGACGGCGACGGTGGCGGAGTGGATGAGTTCGCCGACGGCGGGGCCGACGAAGGTGACGCCGCGGAGGATCTCGCGGTCCAGGTCGACGACCATGCGGGCGCGGCCCCGGTAGCCGTCGGCGTAGAGGCCCGCCCCCGCGACGGAGGAGAACTCGACGTCGACCGCGCGGACCCGGTGGCCTGCCTGTTCGGCCTCGGCGAGGGAGAGGCCGACGGCGGCGGCCTCGGGGTCGGTGAAGACGACCTGGGGGACGGCGGCGTGGTCGGCGGTGGCCGCGTGGGCGCCCCAGGGGTCGCTCGCCAGGAGCGGGACTCCGGCCGCGCGGGCGGCGATGGCGGCCCCGGCGATCCGGGCCTGGTACTTGCCCTGGTGGGTGAGCAGCGCCCGGTGGTTGACGTCGCCGACCGCGTACAGCCACTCGCTGCCCGTCACCCGGAGGCTGTCGTCGACGGGCAGCCACGAGCCGGATTCCAGGCCGACGGTGTCGAGGCCGAGGTCGTCGGTGCGCGGGGCGCGGCCGGTGGCGAAGAGGATCTCGTCGGCCTCCAGACGGTCGCCGGTGTCGGTGAGGGCCACCACGGTCCCGTTCTCACGGGACACCGCCGTCACGGACGTACCGGTGCGGACGTCCACGCCCGACTCGACGAGCGCGTCGGCGATCAGTTCACCGGCGAACGGCTCCATGCGGGGCAGCAGGCCCTTGCCGCGGACGAGGACGGTGACCTCGGAGCCGAGGGACCGCCAGGCGGTGGCCATCTCGACGGCGACGACACCGCCGCCGACGACGATCAGCCGGCCGGGGACCTCCTGCGCGCTGGTGGCCTCGCGGCTCGTCCAGGGCCTGACCTGCGCGAGTCCCGGCAGGTCGGGCAGAAGGGCGCGGCTGCCGGTGGAGACCACCACCGCGTGCCGGGCGGTGAGGACGTGGCGCCCGCCGTCGGGGGCGTCCACGACCACGCGGCGGGGCCCGGCGAGACGCGCGTGGCCGCGGTACAGCGCCGCCCCGATGCTCTCCAGCCAGCCGACCTGGCCGTCGTCCTTCCAGTGGGCGGTCTCGTAGTCGCGGTGGGCGAGCACTTCGGCGGCGTCCAGCGGGCCCTCGACCAGGTGGCGCAGGCCGGGTACGCGGCCGGCGTCGGCGCGGGCGATCGCGGGGCGCAGCAGGGCCTTGCTGGGCATGCACGCCCAGTACGAGCACTCGCCGCCGACCAGCTCGCTCTCGACGACCGCGGTGGACAGGCCGGCCGCGCGGGTGCGGTCGGCGACGTTCTCCCCCACGGGTCCGGCACCGAGCACCACGACGTCGTACTCGGTCGTCGTCGCTTCTTCTGCGTCCTCGGTGGTTTCGGTGATTTCCGTATCCGTCATGGGGTCAGTCTGGTTGTTGGTGTGCGCGGTGGCCAAACGGGTACGCGCGCGGAATACGCCACCGCGGGGCGGCGTTGTCGAGTGCGGCTCGCCCCGAGCACCGATACCAGGAAGAGGGATGCACGCCATGAGCAGCACCGTTGAGCTCACCAAGGAGAACTTCGACCAGACGGTCACCGACAACGAGTTCGTCCTGATCGACTTCTGGGCGTCGTGGTGCGGGCCGTGCCGGCAGTTCGCCCCGGTCTACGAGAAGGCCGCCGACGACAACCCGGACCTGGTGTTCGGCAAGGTGGACACCGAGGCGCAGCCGGAACTGGCCTCGGCCTTCGGTATCCAGTCGATCCCGACGCTGATGATCGTCCGTGACCAGGTCGCCGTGTTCGCGCAGCCGGGCGCGCTGCCCGAGGCCGCGCTGACCGATGTCATCGGGCAGGCCCGCAAGCTGGACATGGACGAGGTCCGCAGGGCCGTCGCCGAGCAGCAGGCGCAGGTCGAGCAGAACGGGCAGTGAGCCGGCCGGGTCACCAGGTCGGCGGTAGCCCCGTGTAGTCGACGGACAGTTCGGCGTCCGCCTGCCGGGACGCCGTGATCCGGCGCAGCCGGGCGAGCTGGAGTCGGTGGTCGAAGGCGCCACCCTCCGGCCGGGTGTGCAGCATCCTGGTCATGTCGTACGAGAAGCGGGTCGCCTGCCAGACCCGGTCCAGGCACAACTCCGAGTACCGCTCGAGGAGTTGTGTTCGCCGCGCGCGTAGATCAACTCATCGCAGGACGGCGGGACTTCGGCCAGGACGCCGAGCCAGGAGTACGGGTGTTCGTGCTCGTACACACGGCGGGTCGCGGCGGGGAACACATGGCGGGAGATGCCGTGGAAGCCGTCGCAGCCGACCACCCACTCGCAGGACAGCTCCTCCTGGTAGCCGTCGTGGACGAAGTGCACCACCGGCCGCTCGCCGAGCGCGCCCTCGACGCCGATCGCCCCCGCCTCGAACAACAGCGGTGACCGCTCCGCGAGTTGAGGGCGACGAGGTCCTTCACGATCTCCGTCCGGGCGTAGCTCGTTACCGTACGGCCGCCGGTGAGGACCGGGAAGTCGAGGTGGTGCCGCTCGCGGTCGAAGCGCGGCTCGTTGCCGTTGTGCACCAGGCCCTCGATCTCCAGGCGTTCGCCGGCGCCGCACTCGCGCAGCGCGTCGACCGTGCCCTGCTCCGGCATCCCGGCGCGCCGGCGCTGTTCCACGTACGCGCGGGTCCGGCTCGCCAGGACCACGCAGTCGATGTCCGCCCGGTGCAACAGCCGGGCGAGGAGGAGCCCGGCGGGGCCGCCGCCGATGATGCCGCCCGTCGTGCGCATGACGCGCCTCCCGAGGCGAGGGGTACGGTCCCGCCCTGTCCGTTCAGCTCGATTCGCGGTGGACGATCCTCGCGCCCAGTACGTCGTGGGTCGTGGGGACCGACGCGGGGTCGCGCACCACGCGGTCGACCAGTTCCGCGAGGTGACGTCCGGACGGCAGCTCCAGGTGGACGGTGCTGAGGCGCGGCCGCAGCAGCCGGCCGAGCATCAGGTCGTCGGCCCCGACCACGGCCGTCTCCCCGGGGATGCCGATGCCCTCGTCCTGCAGGGCCCGCATCACGAGCATCGCGTATTCGTCGTTGTACGCGAACACCGAATCCAGACCGAGGGAGCGCCAGTCGCGGGCGAGCCGGGCCGCGGCCGCCTCGTCGTACGCCAGCGGCAGCTCGGTGACCGTCGCCTCCGTGCCCTGTACCGCGCGTCGCACGCCGGCGAGCCGGGGCTGGGAGAACACCCCGAAGCCGGGCTCCTCGGGCACGACGACACCGATGCGGCGGCGACCGCGCTCGACCAGGTGCCGGCCGGCGCTGTGGCCGACGCCCGCGTGGTCCAGGATCAGCGCGTGGGCGCCCTCGACGGGTTCGGGGGTGAGGGTGACGACAGCCTTGGCCCCGGAGCGCTTGAGGACGGCCACGCCCTGCGGGCCGAGGCCGACACCGGGCACGATCACCGCGACTGGGCGCAGCTCGGCCCAGGCGCGGGCGGCGTCGTCACCGCGCAGGCCGATGCCGCCGTGCTGCACGACCGTGTAGTCGAGACGGCTGAGGGCCCATTGGATCTCGTTGATGAACTGGCTGTAGAGCGGGCCGATGGGCACGTTCGGGGCGGGCATCAGTACCAGGCGGCTGTGGCCGGCGCGCAGGCTGCGGGCCGCCGCGTGGGGCACGTAGCCGAGTTCCTTGGCGGCCTCGTGGACCCGGCGGCGGGTGGGCTCGCTGATGCGGACGGCGCTGGTGTTGTTGAGGACGTAGCTGACCGTCGCGCGTGAGACACCCGCGAGTCGTGCCACATCGGCGCTCGTGGGCACGGATCGCTGCAGGGGCGAGGGCGGGGCGGGCTCTTTCGGTATCTGCACCATGAGGACGGCATCCTTGCAGAAGCGGTGAAGGTCGTTCCGGCCGGGGGAGTACCGGCCTTGCGGGAGCTCGGGTTCGGGCCACCGATCTTTGTGGCTGGGCAGTTTGGCGAATGTGTTCGAAATCTGTTCAACCCGGCAGTCATTTCACGCCATGTCCACAAGGTGGGCCGATGGCGACCCCGCACAGACGGCCGCTCGGCGTTCCGCCCCGGCTCGGGGTGCGGGTGAACAGCCGGGGGCAGGGCTCCGCCGTGGTCGCGCGGCACGGCGGACGCACCGGGGTTCCGCTGGTGGCCGGGGCCGATCCGCTGGTGAGGACGGGCGACCGGAACACGGCTCCCGCCTGGCCGAGGACATGTGGCGGGCCCCTCGGCCGGCGCTACCGGGGCCCCCGCCCCCGTCCGGCGACCGACGGGCCGTCCGGCTCGGCGGCAGCGGGGCGCAGCCGCTGTCGGCCCGCGACGCGGCGTCCGACGAGCACCGACCGCAGCTGGCGGCGGCCGGCCGCCTGTGCGGGCGCCAGATGGCGGCGATGTCAAAAGCTATGGCGTGAACTGTGTGTTCGATGTGGGTGCGAACACCGCCCGGTACGCCCGTCGGCTGCGCCGCTCCGGCAACACCGGCCGCACCGTCGCCCGCCAACCCACCGCGGTCGGCCTCGCCGGCTCCGACGCGCTGCCGAGAGCACCCCGGACTGGCGTGCGACCCACTGCGGGCCACCCGCCGGATGGCGGGCATCACCGCCGTACGACGGCATCCGCGCGCCTTGCCGTCGCGCCCATCATCGCGGTACGAACCGTTGGCACGCGTCACGGTACGAACTGTGGACGCGGTGCGGCACTTGGCGCGCGGCTGAGCGCCTGCGCTCGGCGGCGACACGGCTTCAGCGGAGGGTTCGGCGACCAGGGCTGCGACGGCTCGGCAACTGCGGCGGCGGGCGGCTCGGCAGCTCCGGGTCCGGCAGACGTCTGCGGCTGCGGCTGCGGCTGCGGCTGCGGCTGCGGCTGCGGCTGCGGCTGCGGCTGCGGTGCGACGATTCCGGCTCACCAGAGCCAAGGCCGGCCGCCGCCGTCACCATCGTCGCTGCCTCACCTCTCCCCCTCCCGCCCCTCGCCCCTCGCCCCTCGCCCCTCGCCCCTCGCCCCTCGCCCCAAGACGAATCGCCGCCCCCGTCAGGCAAGTTGTCCTCGCTGTACCGTCTCGCCCGTACGGACGTTACCGTTCGGTAGAAATCCTGCTTCCGGAGGTGTTCCGTATGGGTGTCGACCGTGCGCCGGGTCTCGTGGAGTGTGCTCGTGCGCTGGCTGCCGGGGAGGTGACGTCGCGGGCGCTGGTGGAGGGGACGCTCGCCCGGATCGAGGCGAGTCAGGGGACGGTGAACGCGTTTCGGCGGGTGCGGGCCGAGGCGGCGCTGGTGGAGGCCGACGCGGCGGACAAGGAGTTGGCTGAGGGCGGGCGGCGGCCGCTGCTCGGCGTGCCGGTGGCCGTGAAGGACGACATGGACGTGGCGGGCGAACCGACCGCGTTCGGCTGCCAGGGCGAGTTCCCCTCGCTGCCGGAGGACGGCGAGGCCGTACGGCGGCTGCGCGCGGCCGGGGCGATCGTCGTCGGCAAGACCAATACGTGCGAGCTGGGGCAGTGGCCGTTCACGGAAGGGCCTGCGTTCGGGGCCACCCGTAATCCCTGGCACCCGGACCACACACCCGGCGGCTCCTCCGGTGGTTCGGCGGCGGCCGTGGCCGCGGGGCTCGTGCCGGCCGCGCTGGGCTCGGACGGCGCCGGCTCGGTGCGCATCCCGGCGTCCTGGACGCATCTCATCGGCATCAAGCCCCAGCGCGGCCGCATCTCGACCTGGCCGCACGCGGAGTCCTTCCAGGGCATCACCGTCAACGGCACCCTCGCCCGCACGGTCGCCGACGCCGCCCTCCTCCTGGACGCGGCCTGCGGCAACCACGAGGGCGACCTGCACCGGCCCGCCGCCATCAACGCCTCCGAGGCCGTCGGGAGGGATCCGGGGCGGCTCAGAATCGCCCTGTCCCTGAAGCCGCCGTTCACCGCGTTGCCCGCGCGGCTCGATCCCCGCGTACAGGAGCGGGTGCGGGCCGTGGCGGAGCGCCTCGCCGCGCTCGGGCATGTGGTGGAGGAGGCGGAGCCTCGGTACGGGCAGATCGGGCTGACCTTCATTCCGCGCGCCACCGCCGGCATCGCCGAGCGGGTCGGCGCCATCACCGAGCAGAGCCTCCTCGACCGGCGCACCCTCGACGCCGCCCGCCTGGGCCGGCTGCTCGGCGGAGCGCCCCTGCGGCTGGCCCGCCGCGCGGAGGTCACGCTGCACCGGCGGATCGGCGCGCTCTTCGAGTCGTACGACGTACTGCTGGCGCCGACGACCGCCGCTCCCCCACCGCGCGTCGGCTCCATGCTGAACCTCGGCGGTCTCGGCACCGACCGCGCGATGATCGCGGCCTGCCCGTACGCCTGGCCGTGGAACGTGCTGGGCTGGCCCGGTGTGAACGTCCCGGCGGGGTTCGTGGACGACGGGCTGCCGGTGGGCGCGCAGTTGCTCGGCCCGGCGAACAGCGAGCCTCTCCTGCTGTCGCTGGCCTCGCAGTTGGAGGCGGACCAGCGCTGGCACGAACGGTGGCCGCCGCAGCGGACCGCCGCGGATTCGCCTGCGGCGTGAGCGGGTTCGGCGCTTTCGTGTGAGCGGGCTCGGCGCTTTCGTGTGAGCGGGTTCGGCGCTTTCGTGTGAGCGGGCTCGACAGCCGCGATGTGCCCCCTACGCTGTGACCCGTACGCTGTGACCATGGACGAAGCGTCGATGATCGGGCTGATGGGACGGGTGACCGGTGCGGTCGGTCCCGGGCTCGTCGGCGAGGTGATCGTCCGGGTGCGGGGCGGCGCCGAGCACTTTCTCGCGTACCCCGCCTCCGCGAAGGACCGGATCGCGCCGGGAACGCTCGTGATGGTGATGGAGTATCTGCCGCCGCGCACGGTGTATGTGTCGGCGGCGTACGACAGTTGACGGTTCGTGGGGTCCCCGGGTCGCGGTCTGTCGGTCTTCCGACACCGGTTCGCATCAGGACTGCAACAACGGTCCCTCGGTACCTGTACCGCCGCTGAAACACGCGGGACACTCCCGACGTTCGGTGCCGAAAGGGCACCTGGCTGAGGGGGTGTGCCGATGTTCATCGGCATGATCGCGGGGGTGGCCGTAGGAGCCGCCCTGGTACTGATCGGTCTGTTCAAACTGATGTGGCGGGTCGCCGAACCCAACGAGGCGCTCATCATCTCCGGCTCCAAGACCAAGATGGAGGGTCTGGAGGAGGGCATGAACTTCCGTATCGTCACGGGGCGCGGCACGCTCGTGCTGCCCGGTGTGCAGGCGGTGCGCAAGCTCTCGCTCGACCTGAACCAGACCGAGCTTTCCGTGGACTGTGTGACGCACCAGGGCATTCCGCTGAAGATCCGTGGCGTGGTCATCTTCAAGGTGGGCGACGACTTCGTGTCCATCGCCAACGCGGCCCGCCGTTTCCTCGACCAGCAGAAGCGCGTCTCGGAGCGGGTGCACAACGTGTTCGCCGGTCATCTCCGTTCCATCGTGGGCGGGTTGACGGTCGAGGACATGATCCGCGACCGCGACAAGCTGACCGGCCAGACACGGGCGGCGTGCGGTACGGAGATGGAGAAGCTGGGTCTGATCGTCGACTCGCTGCAGATCCACGAGATCGAGGACCCGACCGGCTACATCAAGAACCTGGCCATGCCGCACGCGGCGGCCGTCCAGCGCGACGCCCGTATCGCGCAGGCCGAGGCCAACCGGCTCGCCACCGAGGCCGAGCAGATGGCCGCGGCGCGGATGGCGGAGGCCACCCGGGACAGCGAGATCCTCCAGGCCGGCTACCAGGCCGAGCGGGACAAGGCCGCGGCGGAGTCCAAGCAGGCCGGCCCGCTCGCCGAGGCGGCCGCCCTGCAGGAGGTCGTCGTCCAGGAGACCCGGGTCGCGGAGCTGGCGGCGGCCCGGCGCGAGCAGCAGCTCCAGGCGGACGTCCGCAAGCCGGCGGACGCCAAGGCCTACGAGAAACGGACTCTCGCCGAGGCCGAGCGCGACGCCCGTATCTCCGCCGCGCAGGCCAAGGCCAAGGAGACCGAACTCGCGGCTGCCGCCGAGGCGACCGCCACCCAGATCTCCGGTGAGGCCGAGGCCGCAGCCCGGCAGGCCAAGGGGCTCGCCGCCGCCGAGGCCACGCGGGCGAAGGGGCTCGCCGAGGCCGAGGGCATCAAGGCGCGGGCCACCGCGCTGGCCGAGAACCAGGAGGCGGTGATCGCGCAGCAACTGGCCGAGCGGTGGCCGGAGATCGTGCAGGCCGGCGCGTCCGCGTTCGGCAACGTCGACAACATGGTGCTGCTCAACGGGGCCGACGGGATGGCGGACATGTTCGCCAAGGCGCTCACGATGGGTGGGACGGGGCTGGGGCTGGCTCGGCAGTTGCTGTCCTCGATGAACCAGAACGATGTGCCTGCCGGCGGCTCGGCCGGGGTCAACGGGGTGCCTGTGGAGAAGGTGGCGGTGGATCGGGAGTCCTAGCGCCGTAGCTCCGACTGCGGTGGTTGGCCGCGGGTCGTTCGTGGTTGATCGCGCAGTTCCCCGCGCCCCTGACGGGGCGCGGGTTGGAGCTACGGCTAGCGTGAGGGGCGTGACTTCCTTCGCCGAGCAGGATGTGCCGGGTCGCTACGGCCCCTTCGCCACCACCGAGGCCGATCCCCGTGATGTCGGGCGGGTGCGTACCGAGTACTCGCCCGCGCACGACGGGGATCCCGACCCCGGGGAGATCGTCTGGACGTGGGTGCCGTACGAGGAGAACGACGGGCGGGGGAAGGATCGGCCCGTGCTCGTGGTGGCCCGGGAGGCCCGGGGGACGTTGCTCGCCGTGCAGTTGTCCAGCAAGCGGCATGACGGGGACCGGGAGTGGGTGCCGATCGGGAGTGGGCCGTGGGATCGGTCGGGGCGGGATTCCTGGGTGGATGTGGACCGGGTGCTGCGGCTGCATGAGACGGGGATGCGGCGGGAGGCGTGCGCGTTGGACCGGATGCGGTTCAACGCCGTTGTGCACCGGTTGCGGGAACGGTACGGGTGGCGATAGGCCGTAACGCGACTGCGGGTCGGATGCGGCTGGTCGCGCCCACGCGGCGGAGCCGCATGTCCACACAGCCCCGCGCTCCTAAAGGGGATCGGCTGTTGCGAACGTTCGCTCGAAGGCGGACCGGACCACCGCTCCCCTCGTCCGGTCCAGTACCCCGAACACCACGTGCTCGAAGTGGTTCTCGAACCTGCCGCCGTCCATGAGCAGGGCCCGGAACGCTGCCGCCACCTGCCTCGGGTCGTTGCCGAACACCCCGCAACCCCAGGCGCCCAGGACCAGTCGGCGGTAGCCGTTCGCCGCCGCCGTCTCCAGAACGCGTTCCGCGCGTGCGGCCAGGGCTCGTGGTAGCTCGGGCGCGCGTTCCGGCACCGTACGCCGGATCACCGAGGCGTTCGGGGCCGCGGAGGTCAGGAAGCCGGTGGTGTACGGGGTGTCGAGGAGGGTGCCGCGGTCGTCCCGGAAGACGGGTACGGCGGGTGAGTGGATGACACGGTCCGTGTAGAACGGGTCTCGGTGGGTGCGGTGGTGGTCGTAGAACGCGCGGGCCTCGCGGACGCAGGTGTAGAGCGCGGAGGCCCGGCAGAGGGCTTCCTCCTGGGCCTGGGCGCCGTTCAGGTAGCCGCCGCCGGGGTTGCGGGCGGAGGAGAAGTTGAGGACGGCCACGGGGTCGGCGGTGGCCGTGAGGCGGCGGGCGACCTCCAGGCTGCTCTCGCCGGTGACCTCGATGACCGGCTTCACCGCACTGGCGTGCGGCGTTTTCACCGGGTCGGGGCCGTACAGGCGGGTGCCGGCCCGTGCGGCCTCGACCTCGGTCGTGAGGGAGACCTCGTGGCCGGCGGGTGCGCGATAGCGCCCGGCCGCGACGATCTGCTCGGTCTCGTGTGCGATTCCGCGGAGACGCGCGCTCATGGCGCCACCCCCGTGTACGCCGCGAGCGCTGCCCGCGTGTGCTCCCCCGTCGTGCTCATGGGCGCATCCTGGGCGATGCTGGTGAGCGAGCGCAACGGAGTTTCCTCGCGTGAATGGCCCGGTACGGGTACGGGAAGAGGTGCCTGAAGTTCCCGGAAACAGAGATCGTCGATCCGCATTGCCACGATGTGCCCCCTTGTGCGAAAGCGGCGCAAGGGTTTTGGGTGGGACGAGCACCGCCGGTCCGCCCCCATCGGAAACGGATCGGCGGCTTGGCCGATGAGATGGCATCTCAGGAGGATCCCGACATGTCAGATTCGCTGAGTGGCTGTACGGAGCAACGCTCCGCGGTCACCGAGGCGGAGGTGGAGGCCCTGGTACGGGGCATCTGCTTCAAGACCGGTCCACCCCGCACCCTCGGTGTCGAACTGGAATGGCACATCCACGAGCTGCGTGATCCGCGGCTCCCGGCAACACCCGCACGACTCGAAGCGGCCTACGCCGCACTGCGGACCCTGACCCTGAACTCACCGCTGACCGTCGAGCCCGGCGGCCAGCTGGAGCTCAGCTCGGCGCCGGCCGCCTCCCTGATGGAGTGCGTCGGGTCCGTCTCGGCCGACCTCGCCGCCGTGCGCGCGACACTGCGCGAGGCGGATCTCGGCATCAGCGGCTTCGGCCACGAACCCTGGAACCCCCCGACCCGCTACCTCCACGAGCCCCGGTACGACGCGATGGAGGTCTATCTCGACCGCTTCGGCCCCGAGGGGCGGTCCATGATGTGCTCGTCCGCCTCGGTTCAGGTGTGTCTCGACGCCGGGTACGAGGAGCCGGGCCCCCTCGGCCACCGGCGGCGCTGGTGGCTGTCGCACCAGCTCGGCGCGGTGCTGATGGCCGCGTTCGCCCACTCCCCGCTGGCGCGCGGCCGGATCACCGGCTGGCGTTCGACCCGGCAGACGCTGTGGGCGGCGATGGACCCGGCCCGTACGAACGCCCCGGCGCTGGACGGCGACCCGCGCGCGGCATGGGCGCGGCTGGTGCTGGACGCGCCCGTGATGTGCGTACGGGCGGACGAGGGCCCCTGGGGTGTGCCCGGAGCGATGACGTTCCGGGAGTGGACGAGATCCGACACCCCGCCGAGCCGTGCCGACCTCGACTATCACCTCACGACGCTGTTCCCGCCGGTGCGCCCGCGCGGCCACATGGAGCTCCGCATGATCGACGCGCAGCCCGGTGAGGACGGCTGGATCGTGCCGCTCGCCGTGACGGCGGCGCTGTTCGACGACCCGGAGGCCGCCGAGACCGCCTATCGGACCGTCAAACCCCTTGCGGAGCGGGCGGGTTCGCAGCCGCCACCGCGCAATCCGCTGTGGGACGCGGCCATGCGTGACGGCTTGGCCGACCCGGAGCTGCGGGAGGTGGCGGCCGTCTGCTTCGCCGCGGCGGCCGAGGCGCTGCCCCGGCTCGGCGCGAGTTCCGAAGTGCAGGAAGCGGTCGTGGCGTTCACCGACCGCTATGTGGCCCGGGGCCGCTGCCCCGCCGACGATCTGCTCGACCTGTTCCACGGGAAGGACATCCCCGCATGACCGCACCCGAGACGCCGGCCCCGACGGCCGACGCCGACCCCGACATACTCCGGGAGCGCGCGCTGGCGGCGCTGACCACGGCCCGGGCCCGCACCGCGCTCCTGACGACCGCCGTGGACGAGCCCGATCTCACCGCACAGCACTCGCCGTTGATGTCGCCGCTGGTGTGGGACCTCGCCCACATCGGCAACCAGGAGGAGTTGTGGCTGCTGCGGAACGTCGCCGGGCGTGAGGCGATGCGGCCCGAGATCGACGGGCTGTACGACGCCTTCGAGCATCCGCGTGCCGCGCGGCCCTCGCTGCCGCTGCTGCCGCCCGAGGAGGCCCGGCGGTATCTGGCCGAGGTGCGCGGCCGGGCACTTGACGTGCTGGAGAGCGCCGACTTCCACGGCACCCGGCTCACCGACGCGGGCTTCGCCTTCGGCATGGTCGCCCAGCACGAACAGCAGCACGACGAGACGATGCTGATCACCCATCAGCTCCGCAAGGGGCCCGCCGTACTGTCGGCGCCGGACCCGGAGCCCGTCCCGTTGTTCACAGGGCCCGTCGAAGTCCTCGTGCCCGGCGGTGAGTTCATGATGGGCACGTCGACCGAGCCATGGGCGCTGGACAACGAGCGGCCCGCGCACCGGCGCACCGTCCCGGCGTTCCACATCGACACCACGCCGGTGACGAACGGCGCGTACCAGGCGTTCATCGCGGACGGCGGCTACGACGACGAACGCTGGTGGACGGCCGAGGGCTGGGACCACATCCGTGCGCACGGCATCCACGCGCCGCTGTTCTGGCGGCGTGACGGCCGGCAGTGGCTGCGGCGGCGCTTCGGCGTCACCGAGGTCGTACCGGCCGACGAGCCGGTGCTGCACGTGTGCTGGTACGAGGCGGACGCGTACGCCCGGTGGGCGGGGCGCCGGCTGCCCACGGAGGCCGAGTGGGAGAAGGCCGCCCGACACGACCCGGTCACCGGCCGCTCCACCCGCCACCCGTGGGGCGACGCCGACCCGCTGCCCGAGCACGCCAACCTCGGGCAGCGGCATCTGCGCCCGGCACCGGCAGGCAGCTACGCGGCGGGCGAATCGCCGCTGGGCGTACGGCAGTTGATCGGTGACGTGTGGGAGTGGACGTCGAGCGACTTCCTGCCCTACCCGGGGTTCACGGCGTTCCCGTACAAGGAGTACTCGGAGGTGTTCTTCGGCCCCGAGCACAAGGTGCTGCGCGGTGGTTCGTTCGCCGTGGACCCGGTGGCGTGCCGGGGGACCTTCCGCAACTGGGACTACCCGATCCGGCGGCAGATCTTCAGCGGGTTCCGCACGGCGCGGGACGCCTCCCCGGAGGTGGTCTGATGTGCCGTCATATCGCGTATCTGGGCCCGGAGTCGCCGCTGGGCGGTGTCCTGGTGGACCCTCCGCACAGTCTGTTCCGGCAGTCGTGGGCGCCCCGGCGGCAGCGGTACGGGACGGTCAACGCCGATGGTTTCGGGGTCGGCTGGTACGCCGAGGGGGACCTGGTGCCGGGGCGGTACCGGCGGGCCGGGCCGATCTGGGGCGACCAGTCCTTCGCGGACCTCGCCCGGGTCGTCCGCACCGGGGCACTGCTGGCCGCCGTACGGGACGCGACGGTGGCGGGCGCGGACGACGAGGCCGCGGCGGCGCCGTTCACGGCCGGGCCCTGGCTGTTCAGCCACAATGGTGCGGTCGCCGGGTGGCCCCGGTCGCTGGCGCCGCTCGCCGCCGAACTGCCCGCCGTCGAGGTCCTGTCGATGGAGGCCCGCAACGACTCCGCGCTCGTGTGGGCCCTGGTCCTCAACCGGCTGCGGGCCGGCGACGAGGAGGGCCAGGCGCTGGCGGACGCGGTCCTGGAGGTCTCCCGGGCGGCCCCCGGGTCGCGGCTCAATCTGCTGCTCACCAATGGCGAGACGATCACCGCGACGGCCTGGGGCGACACCCTCTGGTATCTCGCCGCGCCCGGCCGCAGCACGGTCGTGGCGTCCGAGCCGTACGACGACGATCCGCACTGGGTGGAGGTCCCGGACCGCACGCTGCTCGCGGCGAGCCGCACCGATGTCCTGCTCACCCCGCTCAAGGAGCTGGAGGAACCCACCAGCCCGAACGACGACTACACGTCATCCGCACTGCCGAAGGAGCCCCCTGCGTGAGCCCGTTCCTTCTCACCCGCACCCTGCCCGAGGACGCCACGGACGCCGACCTGCGCGCCGACGTCCTGGACGGCCTGACCCGCACCCCGAAGACGCTGCCGCCCAAGTGGTTCCACGACGCCCGCGGCAGCGGACTGTTCGAACGGATCACAGAATTGCCCGGAGTCGCGGCTAACACCGTGTCCCCCATACGTCGTGTTGCCTCAGTGGCGGTCAGAGGTCTTCGCTCTCGTCGCTTCGCAGTCCCCTCACTGTGTCCCTTTCCCAATGCCAGTCGACCCTGGCTGGTGACGCAGGGGGCTCAGGTTCAGACCCAACCCCGAGCAAGGCGTCCGACTCAAGGGGAGAACCGGGCCTGACTTCTGGCTCCCGCAGTCACTCCAGGTACCCACCGGCACGACGTCGACCGAATGAGGCAATCATGACCGGCACCCGCGCATACGGCTACACCGACACCCTCGACGCCGAGCACTACGCCAAGGCACTGCGCGCTGACATCCGGGGTGGCCTGACCAGCACCCCCAAGTCCACGGCACCCACGTGGTTCTACGATGCCCGGGGCAGCGAACTCTTCGAGGAGATCACCCAGCTCCCGGAATACCCCTTGTGGAGGGCGGAACTGGGGTTGCTCCAGCTCCACGCCCGGGACGTGGCCGCGCGGACGGGGGCCCGCAGCATGGTCGAGCTCGGGTCCGGCAGTTCGACGAAATCCAAGCTGATCATCGAGGCTCTGGGGCCGACCGACCTGCACTACGTCCCCATCGACGTCAGTGCGGACGCACTCCATCAGGCCAGCGCCCAACTCGTCCAGGACTATCCGGGGATCCGTCTGCACGCCCTCCGTGCCGACTTCACCGCTCCGCTCGTCCTGCCGGCGCTGCCCGAGGACGGCCCACGGCTCATCGCTTTTCTCGGCAGCACGCTGGGGAATTTCCGGCGCCCCGCCCGGGGCCCCTTCCTCCGCGGGCTTCGGGACATCATGCGCCCCGAGGACTTCCTTCTGATCGGTGCCGACCTGGTCAAGACGGAGCACGAAATGACCGCCGCCTATGACGACGGACAGGGCGTCACGGCCGAGTTCGACAAAAACCTGCTGCACGTCCTGAACCGCGATTTGGACGCCGACTTCGACCCCGACGCCTTCGACCACGTAGCGGTGTGGAACAGCACGGAAAGTCACATCGAGATGAGGCTGCGCAGCCGAGTCGAGCAGCTCGTCAAGGTCCGGGAACTTGACTTGGCGGTACATTTCGGGCGCGGAGAGGAATGGATCACCGAGCGCAGCGCCAAATTCACCGCGGACGGGCTGCGCGCAGAAATGGCCGAAGCGGGCCTTCGCACAAATCAGCTTTGGGCCGACCCGACCGCCGGCTTCACGCTCACACTCGCCACCGCCGTCAGCGGGTGCCGAACGTGTCCAGCTTGATGACCTCGAGGTCGGGACCGCTGCGCAGCCCGGTGTCCATGTTGTCCTTGGACCGCACGACCACGCTCATGGCGCTCGGACACCCGGCGTACAGGACTGTCAGGGGTGGGATTCCGACAGCGGTAACGCTCCCTCGCGCACGCGTCACGTGCCAGACCGCACTGTGCGGGGGAACCGCGTTCAGGGGTACGACAGGGCCCCCACGTGCCCTACCGACAGGTCACCTGCACCCGCACACTCGAAGGCATGACACGTGAGCAGCCCACCAGCGGGGGCACCGAGCTGGGCAGCTTCCTGCGCGCCCGCCGGGCACAGATCACCCCCGCCGAGGCCGGTCTCACGGTCGGCCCGGGACCGCGCCGCACGCCCGGGCTGCGCCGTGAGGAGCTGGCCACCCTCGCCGGCATCAGCATCGACTACTACAGCCGCCTGGAACGCGGCAAGGAAACCCGGCCCAGTCCGTCCGTCGTCGACGCCCTGGCCCGTGCTCTGCACCTGGAGCAGGACGAACACGCGCACCTGCGCAGTCTGGCCGCCCTCGCCGCCCGCACCGCGCCGGAACCTCCGACGCCGCCCAGCCGGAGCATCCGGCCGGGCGTGAAGCTGCTGCTGGAGAGCCTGCGGCCGAACCCTTCGCACGTGGTCAGCCGTACCAACGACCTACTCGCGGCCAACCCGGGCGGGCTGAGACTGCTGGCCGGCATGGAGGAGTGGCCGGTCAGGCAGCGCAACCTCGCCCGCTACGTCTTCCTCCACCCCACCGCGCGCACCCTCTTCCACGACTGGGCCACCCAGGTCCGCGGCTGCGTCGCCCGCCTGCGCGCCCTGGCCGGCACCGACCCCGACGCCCCCGACCTCACCCGGCTCGCCGGTGAACTCCTCCTCAAGAGTCCGGAGTTCGCCCGCCTGTGGGAGCGCTACGACATCAAGGGCCACTCCCATGGACGCAAGACCTTCCACCACCCCGACGTCGGCGACCTCACCCTCGGCTACCAGTCCATGGAACTGGAAGGCACCCCCGGCCACCGCATGGTGACGTACTACGCCCAACCAGGCACCCCTGAACCAGGCATAGGAAGCCTCCAGGACAGCCATCCTGGAGGCTTCGTCGGCACCGGCTGGAGGGCAGTCCCGGACACGACCTGTGGTTTCAGCAGGCCTGGGCGGTGGCCACGTCCTTGCGAGACAACGACATAACCGCACACCACCGGCCGACCAAACGTACCTCGTCGGGCACGCAGTGGGCAGTTACGGCAGGCTCGGCTCCGACGGCCGGACGGTCCTGCGCGAGGACCGCTGCGCCACGGGCAGACGCCACCCTCGACGGCATCCGCCGGGTGTGGGGCAGCACCCCGACAGCGTCCGGCAGCACGCGGGGCTGGAGTCCCGCCACCACTCGTACGGGTGTTCTCGCCGTGCTGCGGGCGCTGCGGGACCATCTCCGGGCCGTGGAAAGCAGGCCGCTGCGCTGGAGGCCGACGGCCACCCGAGTGTGAGGCGCTCGGGACCGCCGTCGACGAACTCGCCGCGCTCGACGCGTCGGCGATCACCGCAGGTTCCGTTCGCGCAGCGAGAGGAAGTCGGGCCCCTTCCCTGCAGGGTGCCGAAAACCGCCATCGCACCCGGCGGCGCACCGACAGCCGGCCCGCAATCGGGGCCGCCGCGAACGCCGGTGTCGAGCGCGGCGACCACGGCAATCTGCTCCGTGGTGAGCTCGAAGTCGAAGACGTCCAGCTCTCGGCGGTGCGGGCGGGCTTGGTCGCCTTCGGGATCGCGGAGCGGCCCTCCTGCAGGTGCCCGCGCAGCGTCGCCTGCGCGGGCGACTTGAATGCCGTACCGGATCCCGGTCCGGTGTCCTGATCCGGCTGGGAAACGGGCAGCACACGGGCACGCCCGGTAGGCGAGCGGGCAGCGGACCCTTTCGCCCGGACCCCTTCAGCCGCATCATCCAGGGACTCCGACCTTCGGAAAACGGGCACATTCGGTCATCAAGTGCTCTACGAGGAGCCTGGTCAGCAGAGCGGCCGCCTTGTAGAAATTGCCTCAGGAGCCCGAACGGGCAGGGCTCCGGGAAACAGCCGACGCCGGCTGGCAGAGCATGCGGAGCCGTGAAACGGAGGTGTCGCCGTGGACGCCGATGAGCGCAGACGTGGAATCCTTGAAACGGCACGCCGTACCGGATCCGTGGACGTCGGAAAGCTCGCCGCTGACCTCGGGGTCTCCAAGGAGACCGTGAGGCGCGATCTGAATGTGCTGGAGGAGCACGGGCTGGTCCGGCGTACCCATGGCGGTGCCCATCCCGTGGAAAGTGCGGGCTTCGAGACCACGCTCGCCTTCCGCACCACCATGCACGTCCCCGAGAAGTCCCGGATCGCTGCCGCTGCGGCCGGACTGCTCGGAGACGCCGAGACCGTCTACATCGACGAGGGCTACACCCCACAGCTCATCGCCGCCGCCCTCCCCCGCGACCGGCCACTGACCGTGGTCACCTCCTCGCTGTCCACAGCGGGTGCCCTGGCTTCCGCCGAGAACATCGCCGTGCTGCTGCTCGGCGGCCGGGTGCGCGGCGGCACACTTGCCACGGTCGACCACTGGGCGACCCGCATGCTGTCCGGCTTCGTCATCGACCTGGCGTACGTCGGCGCGAACGGCATATCCCGCGAGTACGGCCTCACCACCCCCGACCCCGCGGTCAGTGAGCTGAAGGCCGAGGTCATGCGGGTCGCCAAACGCCGGGTGTTCTCCGGCGTCCACACGAAATTCGGTGCCGTGAGCTTCTGCCGGTTCGCGAAGGTTACGGATTTCGAGGCCATCGTCACCGACACGGGGCTGCCCACTTCCGAGGCCCACCGATACGCACTGCTGGGTCCCCAGGTCATCCAGGCCTGAGCCGCAGTTCATCTCCCCATCCCACCCCGTAAGGCCGGGGTCCTGGTTCCCCATGCCCTCGAACACTCCCTGGAGTCAGTCATGCGATCGACCAGACACATCCTCATAGCCGGCGCCGCCGCCACCGCCCTGCTCGCCACCGCCTGTTCCGGGGCCGGAGCCGGCGGGTCCTCGGACGGCGGCAAGAGCATCAACG
>NZ_JBHVDX010000194.1:0-20103 GCF_042802555.1 Streptomyces sp. NPDC057474
ATGGTACTGCAGGGGGGACCCTGTGGGAGAGTAGGACGCCGCCGAACAAATATTGCGAAAGGCCCACACCTTATGGTGTGGGCCTTTCTGCGTTTAGGGGTTCTCCCCTTTCTAGGGCCTGGATTCCGGAGAATTGAGGAATCAGAGGCGCCCTGCTGCCTTCAGCGCCAGATAGGCGTCGGCCAGGGCCGGCGCCAGGTTGTCCGGGGTCGCGTCGACGACTGTGACGCCGTGGCGGCGGAGTTGTTCTGCGGTGCGGTGGCGGTCTGCTTGGGCCTGGGCGGCTGCTGCGGCCTCGTAGACGGCTTCCGTGGTGCCTCGGGAGTCGGCCATGCGGGCGATGTGCGGATCGGCGACCGAGGCCACCAGGACCGAATGGCGTTGGGTGAGGCGGGACAGGACGGGGAGAAGGCCCTGTTCGACGGGCGCCGCGTCCAGGGTGGTGAGGAGGACGATCAGGGCGCGACGGGGGGCCGTACGGAGAGCGGTGGCTGTGAGGCCACGGGCGTCCGTCTCGACGAGTTCCGGTTCGAGAGGGGCCATGGCGTTGACCAGGGATGGGAGGACGTCGCCCGCTGTGCGGCCCTGGACGAGAGCTCGTACGCGGCGGTCGTAGGCCAGGAGATCCACGCGGTCGCCGGCGCGGGAGGCGAGGGCGGCCAGGAGGAGGGCAGCGTCCATGGAGGCGTCGAGACGGGGTGCGTCGCCCACACGGCCCGCAGAGGTTCGGCCGGTGTCCAGGACCAGGAGGATGTGGCGGTCGCGTTCGGGACGCCAGGTGCGTACGGCCAGCGAGGACTGGCGGGCCGTGGCGCGCCAGTCGATGGAGCGGGTGTCGTCGCCGGGGATGTACTCGCGGAGACTGTCGAACTCCGTGCCCTCGCCTCGGGTCAGGACGCTGGTGCGGCCGTCGAGTTCGCGCAGGCGGGCCAGCTTGGACGGCAGGTGCTTGCGGCTGGTGAACGGGGGGAGCACACGTACGGTCCAGGGGACTTTGTGGCTGCTCTGGCGGGCGAAGAGGCCTAGGGGGCCGTACGAGCGGATCGTGACCCTGTCGGCCTGTCGGTCGCCTCTGCGGGTGGGGCGCAAGTGGGTGGTGACGCGGCGGCGCTCGCCCGGGGGGATCGTGAGGCGGTGGCGGGAGGCGGCCACTTCGGAACCGGGCAGCCAGCTGCTGGGCGGCCAGGCGTCGCGGAGGTGGGCGCGCAGGGGGCGTTTGGAGGGGTTGGTGACCGTGAGAGTGACGTCCGCGGTTTCGCCCAGGCGCGCGGAGGTGTCGCCGGAGCGAATGAAGCCCAGGCGGCGCACTGGCGCGGCGAGGGCGTAGTCGCAGGCGCACGCCAGGGCCAGGGGGGTGTTCACGGCGAGGATGCCCGTCCAGCTGGGCTCCCAGACGCCGACGGGGAGGGTGCCGAGGGCCGCGAGGAGTGCGGCGCGTCCGGTGGGGGCCATCAGCGGGGGACGGGGACGTGGGCGAGGATCGCGTTGATGACCGAGTCGGCTGTCACGCCTTCCATCTCGGCCTCCGGGCGGAGCTGGACGCGGTGGCGGAGTGCCGGGAGCGCGAGCGCCTTGACGTCGTCGGGGATGACGTAGTCGCGGCCCGTCAGCCAGGCCCAGGCGCGGGAAGCCGCGAGGAGGGCCGTGGCGCCTCGGGGGGAGACGCCGAGGGCGAGGGACGGGGACTCGCGGGTGGTGCGGCAGATGTCCACCACGTAGGCGGTGATCTCGGGGGAGACCGTCGTCTTGGCCACGGCGGCGCGGGCGGCTTCGAGGTCGGCAGCGTTAGCGACGGGGCGTACGCCGGCGGCGCCCAGGTCGCGCGGGTTGAAACCCTCGGCGTGGCGGGTGAGGACGTTGATCTCGTCTTCGCGGGACGGGAGCGGGATCGTCAGTTTGAGGAGGAAGCGGTCCAGTTGGGCTTCGGGTAGGGGGTACGTGCCCTCGTACTCGACCGGGTTCTGGGTCGCTGCGACCAGGAACGGGTCGGGGAGCAGGCGTGGAGTGCCGTCGACCGTGACCTGGCCTTCCTCCATGGCCTCCAGCAGGGAGGACTGGGTCTTCGGCGGGGTGCGGTTGATCTCGTCGGCGAGGAGCAGGTTGGTGAAGACCGGGCCGGGCTGGAAGGAGAACTCGGCGGTGCGGGTGTCGTAGACGAGCGAGCCGGTGACGTCGCTCGGCATGAGGTCCGGGGTGAACTGGACACGCTTGGTGTCGAGTTCGAGCGCGGATGCGAGGGCGCGGACGAGCAACGTTTTGGCTACTCCAGGGACTCCTTCCAATAGGACGTGTCCGCGGCAGAGGAGGGCGACGACGAGGCCGGTCACGGCGGGGTCCTGGCCGACCACGGCTTTGGCGATCTCGGCGCGCAGGGCCTCCAGGGAGGCTCGGGCGGCGCCCGGATCCCCGGCGGTCCCGGCGTTGTCAGTGGTCGGGTCCATCATGAACGGCGTACCTCTCTTTCGAGGGCGTCGAGTTGGTCGGTGAGGGCGATGAGGGCCGTGTCGTCGCTGGGCGGCGGGCCGAAGAGGAGGGCGTGCAGGGGCTGTCCGTCGCCGTGGAGGTGGGCGGACAAGGCGGGGAGCAGGGCCTCGGGCGTGTGCGCCCGGGAGACGGGGACACCTACGAGGGGGGCGAGACGCGTGCGGGTGGTGGAGCGAAGAGCGGCGGCCGCGCGGTCGCGGGCGTTGGCCTTGCGGTAGAGGCGGGCGCGGCCTTCGACGGTTTCGGAGGCGCGGATCGCGACGGGGAGTTTCTCGGGCACCAGGGGGCCGAGTCGGCGTGCCCGCCAGAGTGCGGCCAGGGCGCCGGCGACGAAGAGTTGCAGGGTGCCCCAGAACCAGCCCGAGGGGAGCAGGTCGAAGAAGCTGCGGTTGCCGGAGTCGGGGGCCGAGTCGTCGGAGAGCGAGGGGAGGTACCAGACCACATGAGGGCGCGAGCCGAGGAGTTGGAGGGCGAGGGAGGCGTTGCCCTGCTCGTCGAGGCTGCTGTTGAGGAGGATGTCGGGGGCGCCGAGGACGATGGCGTCACCGCCCCCTTCGGCTGCCGGGACGCGCACCAGGGTGGGCAGGCCGTTCTCGGGGTAGCAGGTGTCGGCCGTGCCGGCGATGACGTGGTAGCGGACCCCGCCGGTGTCGGCGCCGCCCGCGCGGCGGGCAGCGGGCAGCTCGCAGCGGGGCGTGAGCGTGGAGTCCAGGCTGAGGGCGGCGTCGGCGGTGACTCCGGGGGCGAGGGTGCTCACGGACGGGGAGCCGGGGGCGACGAGGACCGTGCGGCCGCCGGAGGCCTCGGTCGCCGCGCGGAGGCGGCTCTGCTGGGAGTCGGTCAGCAGGTCCGGGACGGCGACCAGGAGGGTGGTGTCCGGGCCGGCCGCGGCGCTCGCCTCGTCGAGGGTGGTGACCAGCCGGGTGGACACGCCCCGGTCGTCGAGGAGTTCGGCGACGGCGCGGCTGCCGTCGGTGTCGGCGGAGCGCGGATCCAGGCGGCCGTGTTCGGCGCCGGAGCGGATCACGGCGATCACGACTGCCGCCGCCAGGAGTATCAGAGTTGCGAGCACGACACCGCGCGCGCGGGTCCACACCTGGCGGGCCGTGGGCGAGACCGACGTGGACGGGAGCGTGGCCTCGGTGGTCATTCGGCGGCTCCCGGGCGGGTGCTCAGGGCCGTGCTCGCGGTGCCGGCGGCGTTGCTCGCCAGTGCGGGCTTGGTGCGCTCCAGGTCGGTGTCGAGGGCGGCGAGCCGGCGGTACGTTCCTTCGGCCGCGGATCGGCCGCCGTATGTGACGTCGTCGAAGTCCCGGGCGGCGGTGTGCAGTCGGTCTGCGTGGGTGGGAAGTACCAAGCCTGCTCCGGAGGCCGCCTCGTCGGCGGTGCGGCCGGGGCGTACGTCGAGCAGGGCGCGTTCCTCCAAGGAGCGGACAACGGCACGCATGCGTTCCTGGACGGCCTGGTTCCATTGGCCCTGGGCGGCCTGTGCCTCGGCGGCGGCGCGGTGTTCGGCGGCGCTGCGGGGTCGGTCGTCGAAGAGCACGGTGGACGAGACGGGGGCGCGGCGCGGGGCCCCGAGACGCCACCACAGCGCTCCCAGGAGGGCCAGTACGGCCAGGACGATGACGACGAGGCCGAGCATGCCGCCCGGGGTGGCGGCCGAGGCGGCGCCGAACACCTTGTCGAGCCACTCCCAGAAGGCGTCCATGGCTCGCTCGTACCAACTGGGGTCGTTCTCGTGGTACATGCCCTTGGACAGCTCACGCCGGGCCGCCTCCCGCGCGGGGTCGCGCGGGAGGGTGACGGGTGGCTCGTCCGCCGAGCGCCACGACATCGGTACGGCTGTCAGCGGTCCCCCCGACAGTCTCACCCCATCAGCTCCCCGGGGTGGCGCCGGGGGCGTCGCCGTAGCCCTGAAGACCGGCGGCGCGGCCCAGTTCGAGGTCGAGGGCCTCGCGGCGGATGCGCTGGTCGATGTAGAGGAGCACGGTGACGCCCGCGCTGATCGGGAAGGTGAGCGTGGACCCGATCACCGCGCCGACGCCGCTGATGACGAGGTAGGTCCAGCCGAGGGCGGTGCCCCCGGTGGCGAGGAGGCCGGAGATGCCGTCCCCGTCCAGGGCCGCGCCCGCGAAGGAGAAGGGGATCACGACGATCGACGCGACGACGTAGGCGATGATCGCGGCGAGCAGTTGGATGCCGAGGACCCGCCACCAGGAGCCGCGTACGAGCTTGACGGAGCGGCCCAGCGACTTCCGAACGCCTTGCTTCTCCAGCATCAGGGCGGGCGAGGCGAGCGAGAAGCGGATCATCAGCCACACGGTGAGGACGAAGGCGCCGAGGCCGCCGAAGAGGGCGAGGAGTACGCCTCCACCGGCGGAGCCGCCGGCGGCGAGGAGGATGCCGGGCACGATACCCACGGCCATGATCAGGACGGCGATCAGGAGCAGCAGGACGGTCAGCCCGCCCAGCCTGAGGAGTTGCGGGCGGGCGTCCCGCCAGGCCTCGGCGGTGGTCACCGACTTGCCGAGGACGGCGCGGCTGGTCACGGTCGTGAGCAGGGCCGTCGCGATGATGGTGCCCAGCAGGGAGATCACCATGACGACGGAGGTGCTCACCAGGGTGTCGCCCAGGGCGCGGCCCAGCTCGCCGGGGGTGGCGGTCGGGTCGTTGAGGGCGTCCGAGCTCGCGGTGTCGTCGAGGACGAGGCCCTGGAGCAGGATGACCCCGACCTGGGTGATGACCGCGACGGCCAGGGAGATGCCGAGGACCGTGCGCCAGTGCGTGCGCATGGTGGAGACCGCGCCGTCGAGGATCTCGCCGATGCCGAGCGGGCGCAGCGGGATCACACCGGGCTTGGCCGCGGGCGGGGGGCCGCCCCAGCCGCCGCCCCAGCCGGGAGCGCCGTAGCCGGGGTGGCCGCCGGGGGCTCCGTGGCCACCGGGCGGGCCGTAGCCGCCGGGGCCGGGGTGCTGGGGGCCGGGGTGGCCGCCCCAGCCCGGGACGGGCGGTGGTGGTGGCGGCGGGGTCTGGCCGGGGGCCTGCGGGGTCGGAGCGGACCACTGGGCGGGCGGTGGCTGCGCCTTGGACCAGTTGGACGGCGGCTGTGCCTGGTCCGCGCCGGTCCGGGGCGTCGGCTGTGCCTGGTCCGCGCCGGTCCGGTCCGTCGGCTGCACTTGGTCGGCGCCGGTCTGGTCCGCCGACTGCGCGGAGCTCTGCTGGTCCGGCTCCTGGCCGCCCGAGGGGGCGGATCCGGGCGAGGCCCAGCCCGGAGTGTCCTTCATCGTCGCTCCTTCACGGTGCTCGTCCGCGGTCGCGGCGGCAGGTTGGCGCCCATCGTGCCACGCGGTGTCCGGGAAGTGACCGGGGGCCGTATGTGCTGCGCACCTTCAATTGTCCGACGGATACGGGGCAGACTGACCGCATGGCTGATCAGTACGCGCAATTCGGCGACGACATCCGGCCGACCGGGATATCCGCGATCCGTTGGGACGAGCCACCCGAAGGCCCCGTCCTGGTCCTTCTCGACCAGACGAGGCTGCCCGCCGAGGAGGTTGAGCTGGTGTGCACGGACGCGCCCGCGCTGGTGGAGGCGATCCGTTCGCTCGCCGTGCGCGGGGCGCCGCTGCTGGGGATCGCCGGGGCTTACGGCGTCGCGCTCGCCGCCGCGCGCGGGTTCGACGTGGAGGAGGCCGCCGGGGCGCTCGAGGGTGCCCGGCCCACCGCGGTGAACCTCGCGGTCGGTGTGCGCCGGGCGCGGGCCGCGCACCGGGCCGAGTTCGGCCGGACGGGCGATCAGAAGCAGGCCGCCGAGGCGGCGCTCGTCGCGGCGCGGGCGCTGCACCGGGAGGACGCCGAGGCCAGTTCCCGCATGGCCGTGCACGGGCTGGCGCTGCTCGACGAGCTGCTGCCGGGCGGCGGGCACCGGGTTCTCACGCACTGCAACACCGGGTCGCTCGTGTCGGGGGGTGAGGGCACGGCGTTCGCAGTGGCGCTCGCCGCGCACCGGGCGGGGCGGCTGCGTCGGCTGTGGGTGGACGAGACGCGGCCGTTGCTGCAGGGTGCCCGGCTGACCGCTTATGAGGCGGCGCGCAGCGGAATGGCGTACACCTTGCTGACGGACAATGCCGCGGGCTCGTTGTTCGCGGCCGGGGAGGTGGACGCGGTGCTGGTGGGGGCCGACCGGATCGCCGCCGACGGTTCGGTGGCGAACAAGGTGGGGACTTACCCGCTCGCCGTCCTTGCCCGGTATCACCATGTGCCGTTCATCGTGGTGGCGCCGGTGACGACGGTGGATCCGGACACCCCGGACGGGGCGTCCATCGAGGTAGAACAGCGCGCGGGTCATGAGGTGACCGAGATCACGTCACCTCAGGTGCCGGTGGTGGGAGCAGAGGCGGGAGGCGGGATCGCGGTGGCACCCCTGGGGACCCAGGCGTACAACCCGGCGTTCGATGTGACGCCGCCCGAGTTGGTGACGGCGATCGTCACCGAGGAGGGGGCTGTGTCGCCCGTGACCGCTGATGCGCTTGCCGAGCTGTGTGACAGGTCACGCCAGGTAACGATTTAGTTAATGGGATGATGGCATTCATGAAGGGACGAGTCCTTGTCGTCGACGACGACACCGCACTGGCCGAGATGCTCGGCATTGTGTTGCGTGGTGAAGGTTTTGAGCCGTCTTTCGTAGCCGACGGCGACAGGGCGCTGGCCGCGTTCCGTGAGGCCAAGCCGGATCTGGTGCTGCTGGATCTGATGCTGCCGGGCCGGGACGGGATCGAGGTGTGCCGCCTGATCAGGGCGGAGTCCGGGGTGCCGATCGTGATGCTCACGGCCAAGAGCGACACCGTCGATGTGGTGGTCGGCCTGGAGTCGGGCGCGGACGACTACATCGTGAAGCCGTTCAAGCCGAAGGAGCTGGTGGCCCGGATCCGGGCGCGGCTGCGGCGGTCGGAGGAGCCGGCGCCGGAGCAGCTCGCCATAGGTGACCTGGTCATCGATGTGGCCGGGCACTCCGTGAAGCGTGAAGGGCAGTCGATCGCGCTGACGCCGCTGGAGTTCGATCTACTGGTCGCGCTGGCGCGGAAGCCGTGGCAGGTGTTCACTCGGGAGGTCCTGCTGGAGCAGGTCTGGGGGTACCGCCACGCTGCGGACACCCGTCTGGTGAACGTTCATGTGCAGCGGCTGCGTTCCAAGGTCGAGAAGGACCCGGAGCGGCCGGAGATCGTGGTGACCGTCCGTGGTGTCGGATACAAGGCAGGACCCAGCTGACATGTCCGGTGACAGTGCCGCTTCGGCGCCCGGCCAGCCGGGGACCCGCGCGGAGCGGCCTGTCGGCCGGAAACCGTCGGGTTCCCGCTGGGGGCGGTTCCTCGAGGGCGGGTTGCTGCAGGGCGGAGTCCAGGGCAGCCCGGTCCTGAGGCTGTTCATGCGCTGGGTGCGTCGCCCGTTGCTGCCCGTGATGCGGTTGTGGCGGCGCAACATCCAGCTCAGGATCGTCGTGACGACCCTGCTGATGTCGCTCAGCGTTGTGCTGCTGCTGGGCTTCGTCGTCATCGGGCAGGTCCGTAACGGACTGCTGGACGCCAAGGTCAAGGCCTCGCAGAGCCAGGCCACCGGCGGTTTCACGGTCGCCGAGCAGAAGGCGGACAGTGAGGCGAGCGCGGCCGGGAACGACACCGCGGAGCCGGACGGCGACCGGGTGCAGAACGTCGTCGAGTGGATGACCAACCTCGTGAGTTCGCTGTCCAGCGGCGGCCAGGGCGCGTTCGACGTCGTGACGCTCAGCCCCGCCTCCGCCGACGGCGACACCGGGGGCCTGGGACCGCGTGCCTCCGGAGGCGTGAAATGGGACCTCAGCGTGCCCGTGGGGCTGCGTGAGCAGGTCGACGACGGCACCGGTGCCGTCCAGAGCTACACGCGGATCTACTACGACAACGGCCAGGAGTCCCAGCCGGGGCTGATCATCGGCAAGCAGGTCAGCGACCCCAACAGCAACTCGTACCAGCTGTACTACCTCTTCCCGCTCACCCAGGAGGAGAAGTCACTGAGCCTGGTCAAGGGGACGCTGGCGACGGCCGGGCTGTTCGTCGTCGTGCTGCTCGGGGCCATCGCCTGGCTCGTGGTGCGCCAGGTCGTCACGCCCGTGCGGATGGCGGCCGGGATCGCCGAGCGGCTGTCCGCCGGACGCCTGCAGGAACGGATGAAGGTCAGCGGCGAGGACGACATCGCACGACTCGGCGAGGCCTTCAACAAGATGGCGCAGAACCTACAGCTGAAGATCCAGCAGCTGGAGGACCTGTCGCGGATGCAGCGGCGGTTCGTCTCCGACGTGTCGCACGAGCTGCGTACACCGCTGACGACCGTGCGGATGGCGGCGGACGTCATCCACGACGCGCGCGTGGACTTCGACCCGATCACCGCGCGGTCCGCCGAGCTGCTCGCCGACCAGCTGGACCGGTTCGAGTCGCTGCTCGCGGACCTGCTGGAAATCAGTCGGTTCGACGCGGGCGCGGCGGCCCTGGAGGCCGAGCCGATAGACCTGCGCGAGGTCGTGCGGAAGGTCGTCAGCGGGGCCGAGCCGCTCGCCGAGCGCAAGGGGACGCGGATACGGGTCCTGGGGGACCAGCAGCCCGTCGTGGCCGAGGCCGACGCCCGACGGGTGGAGCGGGTGCTGCGCAACCTCGTGGTCAACGCCGTGGAGCACGGCGAGGGCAAGGACGTCGTGGTCAAGCTGGCGGCGGCGGGTGGCGCGGTCGCGGTCGCGGTGCGGGACTACGGGGTGGGGCTCAAGCCGGGCGAGGCGACCAGGGTGTTCAGCCGTTTCTGGCGGGCCGACCCGGCACGCGCGCGTACCACCGGCGGTACGGGGCTGGGGCTGTCCATCGCCCTGGAGGACGCCCGGCTGCACGGAGGCTGGCTGCAGGCGTGGGGTGAGCCGGGCGGCGGTTCGCAGTTCCGGCTCACCCTGCCGAGGACGGCCGACGAGCCGCTGCGGGGGTCTCCGATACCGCTGGAACCGAAGGACTCCAAGCGCCATCGTGGCCTCAACGACGCCGGTCTGCCGCTCGGTGGCAGCGGCAAGCTCGCCACGGTGCCGGTCCAGGCCGGTGAGCACGGGGCCGCGAGGGCGGCCATAGGGCCCCGGCCGGGCGCCGGACAGGCTCCCACGGCCGATCCGACGGCGCTGCCGGGCAACGGCGCGCGCGTGGTGCCCCGGCCCGGCATGCCGTCCGCGACACCGTCCCCGGTATCACCCGCGCGGCGGCCCGACGAGGGTGCGGGACGGGCCGAGGAGAGGCCGGCGGAGAGCGATGCGGAGCGGCAGCACGAGCAGGGGGAGGCATTCCGTGGGCGCTGACCGCGCGAAACGCGGCCGCAGGCGTCCGGTGCGGGCGACGTCGCGCATCGGGTATGTCGGCATCAGTGCCGTACTGCTGGCGGGGTGCGCCTCGATGCCGGACAGCGGGGACATGCGTGATGTCGAGTCCACGCCGAGGCAGGATGCTCAGGTGCGGGTCTTCGCGCTGCCGCCCGCGGAGGACGCCGAGCCGCGGGAGATCGTGCAGGGTTTCCTCGAGGCCCTGACCAGCGATGATCTGGACTACGAGACGGCCCGCAAATACCTGACCGGCGACGCGCTCAAGAACTGGGCGCCGGGCGAGTCGACCACGGTCCTCGACGAGGCACCGATCCCTTACACCCAGGTCACGGGGGACCGGCCGGAGGCCGACGAGTACCGGTACGAGCTGTCCGGCGAGAAGGTCGCTCTGGTGGACGGGCAGCACGCGTACAAGCCCGCCGGCGGCCAGTACCGCCGGACCGTGCACCTCACGCGCGTGAAGGACACCAAGCAGTGGCGCATCGACGAGCTGCCGCCGGGCGTGGTGCTCGGCAGGTCGGACTTCGAGCGCAACTACAAGTCCATCAACAAGTACTACTTCACCTCCGCCGCGCAGTCCGGGGAGCCGGGGACGGTCGCCGACCCGGTCTATGTGCGCAGCCAGGTCGACCCGGTGACCCAGGTGGTCCGGGATCTGCTGAAGGGCCCCACGAGATGGCTCAACCCGGTCGCGAGGACGAGTTTCCCCTCCGGTACGGCCTTGAAGAAGGGCACCCGGGCGCTGACGCCCGACGATCAGAACAGGCTGGTCGTGCCGCTGAACAAGAAGGCCGACCGCGTCTCGGCCAGCCGATGCAAGGAGATGGCCGCCCAACTCCTCTTCACGCTTCAGGACTACATGCCCACGGGTGTGGACGACGTGGAGCTGCAGGGGTCGACCGGCGCGCAGCTGTGCGTGGTCGGTGAGAGCGAGGCCGACATCATCGCCTCGCACGGCTTCGGCAAGAGCGCGGCGTACGAGTACCTCATCGACGGCGACCACAAGCTCGTACGGCTGTCCGAGCAGGACCCGGTGACCACGCCGACGGCCGTTCCCGGCGCGCTCGGTGAGGGCGAGAAGCCGTTGCGGTCCGCCGCCGTGTCGCGTGGTGAGGACCGGGCGGCCGGTGTGTCGGCCGACGGGAGCGAGCTGTACGTGTCGCCGCTGACGGCGGGTGGCACGCTCGGCGATCCGGTGCTGCGCAGCACCGGTGCCACCGCGAAGGACCGGCTGACGACGCCCAGTTGGGACGGGCGGGGCGACCTGTGGGTGGCCGACCGTGACCCCAAGAAGCCCCGGCTGCTGGTCCTGGCGGACGGCATGGGCGAGCCGCTGGAGGTCAGGACGCCCAACCTCGACGGACGCATCGAGGCGGTGCGTGTGGCCGCCGACGGGGTGCGGGTCGCGCTGATCCTGGAGAACGAGGGCAAGCGGGCGCTGTACATCGGGCGCATCGAGCGGGACGCCGACGCGGAGAGCACCACCGTCTCGATCGTCGAACTGCGGTCCGTGACACCGGATCTGGAGGACGTCACCGCCATGTCGTGGGCGGGCGACAGTCAACTCGTGGTCGTGGGGCGCGAACCCCGCGGTGTGCAGCAGATGCGGTACGTCCGGGTCGACGGCTCCCCGACGCCGGACTCCGGGCCCTCCGCGCTCACCGGCGTGGAGGAGGTCGCCGCGTCCGAGGACGAGAGCCAGCCGCTGGTCGCGCATTCGGCCGACGGGATCGTCCGGCTGTCCCCGGGGGCGCAGTGGCAGACGGTGGTCAAGGAAGGGTCGGCGCCGGTCTATCCGGGGTGAGGGCCGTGGCTGGCGGTGCGTCCGGTGAGGCTGTCCGGTGAGGCTGGGGGCTCTGCGGGGGTGACCCGTCGGCAGGCCGCCGTGTTCGTCGGATGCCGACAGGGCGGGCGGGCTGCGCAGGGGTGCCCCCGGCGGTCGCTGTGTCCGCGGATGCCGGGGAGCGGGGTCGGTGGTTCGGGTGTCGCCCCGGCCGTCCACCGGCGGCTTGTCCGGAGGGTGTGGCCAAGTCCGGCCCTCGCCGCCGAGCGGAGCTTGTGCGCCGTGGGCCCTGGTGCCCCCCAGCCCCGGCGGCGGGCGGGCCAGTCGAAGGGCAGAACGTCGAGGTCGAGTGTGCCGTTCGGTCTTTTTATGGTGACAGTCGGTCTTTTTCGGGCACCCATCGTTCGTATGGATGACAACCCCTCTGCGGTTTCGGTGAGTTGTCCACAGGCGGTTGTCCACAGGGGTGGCAGGGCTTCGCATGCGTTGGCACAGTGGTGGGCATGCGGGGGTGGTGGCAGGACCTCACGGACCTGGTGCTGCCGGCCGAGTGCGGAGGCTGCGGGAGGCCTCGCGCGGTGCTCTGCCCGGAGTGCCGCGCGGCTCTGACCGGGGCCGCACCGTGCCGGGTGCGACCGGTGCCGGAGCCGTCGGGGTTGCCCGTGGTGCACGCTGCGGCTCCGTACGAGGACGCGGCGCGGGCCACGCTGATCGCGCACAAGGAACGGGGTGCGCTGGCGCTCGCCGGACCGCTCGGCACGGCCTTGGCAGGGGCCGTACGGGCGGGTGGTGACGGGCCGGTGCTGATGGTCCCGGTGCCGTCCGCGCGGCGGGCGGTGCGGGCGCGGGGGCACGACCCGGCACGGCGGATCGCGCTCGCGGCCGCCGGGGTGCTGCGACGCACCGGGACGCCGGCCCGGGTGGCCGGGGTGCTGCGGCAGCGGCGTGCCGTGGCCGACCAGTCGGGGCTGGACTCCCGGCAGCGGCTGGACAACCTCGCGGGTGCCCTGGAGGTGGCCGCCGGGGGTGCCCGGCTGCTGGGCGGCGGCGTGGTCGTGCTCGTGGACGACCTGATGACGACCGGTGCCTCGCTCGCGGAGGCGGCCCGGGCGGTGCGGGCGGCCAGGGACGGGTGGGCGGCCGGGTCGAGGGACTTCGACGCGGAACGAAAGGCAAAGGAGTCGGCGCGAACACAAGGGGTAACGGGAATGGCGGGCGCGGACGGCGCCGGAGACGGGATCCGCGCGGCGGTGGTCGCCGCGCCGCTCGACTCTTTCCAAATAAACCGGAACTGACAGAGAACTTGCATCGTTGCAGGTAATGAGAGGGTCAATTCACCTGAACGGAGGTACGCCTCGGTAGAGGGTGACGACATCCGTCCGGGCGAGATATGTTCGGTTGTGAGGGAATGGCCCCGGCCGTTCACCACATATCCGAATGCTGTGCTGCGGGTTTTCCGAATCACCCTGCGCCGGTGGGGTGGAGATCTTGTCCACGGGGGAGGAGGAGGTGGAAGTCACCGAGTCCGCGGTTCCGGGAGCCACCGGAACCTGGTGCACAAGGGAGATGCTCCGCCAGTGGAGCGGAGCGATCCGGGAACGGAGTTCTGCGTGGACATCGTCGTCAAGGGCCGCAAGACCGAGGTGCCCGAGCGGTTCCGCAAGCACGTGGCCGAGAAGCTGAAGCTGGAGAAGATCCAGAAGCTCGACGGCAAGGTGATCAGCCTCGACGTCGAGGTGTCCAAGGAGCCCAACCCCCGACAGGCCGACCGCAGTGACCGGGTGGAGATCACGCTCCACTCCCGCGGGCCGGTGATCCGGGCGGAGGCAGCGGCAAGCGATCCGTATGCGGCGCTCGACCTGGCGGCGGACAAGCTGGAAGCCCGGCTGCGCAAGCAGCACGACAAGCGTTACACGCGCCGAGGCGCGCGCAGGCTCACGGCCGCGGAGGTCGCCGACCACGTCCCCGGCGTGGCGACCCTCAACGGCAACGGATACGTCGCCGACGAGGAGAAGCCGGACGGCGTGCCCACCAAGAAGATCGGCTCGCTGGAAGTGAAGGGCGAAGGCCCCCTCATCGTCCGCGAGAAGACCCATGTCGCTTCCCCGATGACCCTCGACCAGGCTCTCTACGAGATGGAACTGGTCGGGCACGACTTCTACCTCTTCGTCGACTCCGAGACCAAGGAACCGAGTGTCGTCTACCGGCGGCACGCCTACGACTACGGCGTCATCCACCTCAGCACGGACCCGATGGTCGCCCAGGCGCATTCGGACGCCGCGGGCGGCGCACTCGGCGGCTGACCGCGCCGGTGACAGCTGAGCCGGTGCCCCTGGAGCGCTTGTGCGCCCCCAGGGGCACCGGTGTGCGACCCCTCGGGGCCCGCTCTGTCACCGCAGGGTGGGCCGGGCATGGAATCATGGCCGAACCGGCCCCAACCGGGGGGTCGTTGCCTTGGGTTGGCAATGGCACAGAAACACAGGCCACGGCCTTCAGGGGGAGGAACGATGGCGGACAGCAGTTTCGGACCGATGCGTGACGAGGAGGCCGACGAAGGCTCCGTCGGCATGGGCTCCGCCGCAGGCGCCCCGCGAAAGGAGCCGATCCGGGTCCTTGTCGTGGACGACCATGCGCTTTTCCGCCGCGGTCTGGAGATCGTGCTCGCCGCCGAGGAGGACATTCAGGTCGTCGGCGAGGCCGGTGACGGGGCGGAGGCGGTCGACAAGGCCGCGGATCTGCTGCCCGACATCGTGCTGATGGACGTACGGATGCCCAAGCGCGGCGGTATCGAGGCGTGCACCTCCATCAAGGAGGTGGCCCCCAGCGCAAAGATCATTATGTTGACGATCAGCGACGAGGAGGCCGACCTCTACGACGCGATCAAGGCAGGGGCGACCGGTTATCTCCTCAAGGAGATCTCCACGGACGAGGTGGCCACGGCCATTCGCGCGGTCGCTGACGGCCAGTCGCAGATCAGCCCGTCGATGGCGTCGAAGTTGCTCACCGAGTTCAAGTCCATGATTCAGCGGACCGACGAGCGACGCCTCGTGCCGGCGCCGCGGCTGACGGACCGGGAACTGGAAGTGCTCAAGCTCGTGGCGACCGGAATGAACAACCGGGACATCGCCAAGGAACTGTTCATTTCCGAGAACACCGTGAAGAACCACGTGCGCAACATCCTGGAGAAGCTTCAGCTGCACTCCAGGATGGAGGCCGTGGTGTACGCGATGCGGGAGAAGATCCTCGAGATCCGCTAGGCCGGGTCGACGGCTCCACCGGGTCGCTGGGCCGCCGGGTCACGTCAGGGCGCGTACCAAGGGCTCGCGCAGTTCCGGGGCGTCCACTCGCTCCACGCGTACGTCCGTGCAGTCCACCCAGGTCGCCGCCTCCAGGAGGGCCTGGGCCACTGCGGGGATCGCCTTGGGGCCGTCGAGGGTGACCTGCTTGGCGACCAGGGTGCGGCCGTCTCGCGCGGGGTCGACGCGGCCGACGAGCCGGCCGCCGGACAGGACCGGCATCGCGAAGTAGCCGTGGACGCGCTTCTCTTTGGGGACGTAGGCCTCCAGGCGGTGGGTGAAGCCGAAGATGCGTTCCGTGCGGGCCCGTTCCCAGACCAGGGAGTCGAACGGGGACAGGAGCGTGGTGCGGTGGCGGCCGCGCGGGGGTGTGGCCAGGGCAGCCGGGTCGGCCCAGGCGGGCTTGGCCCAGCCCTCCACCGTCACCGGGACCAGGCCCGAGTCGGCGACCACCGCGTCGAACTGCTCGCCCCTGAGGCGGTGGTAGTCGGCGATGTCCGCGCGGGTGCCGACGCCGAGTGCCTCGCCGGCCAGGCGGACCAGACGGCGCACGCACTCGGTGTTGTCCAGCTCGTCGTGCAGCAGGGTTCCCGGGACGGCGCGCTCGGCGAGGTCGTACACCCGCTTCCAGCCGCGGCGCTCCACGCAGACCACCTCGCCGTACATCAGGGCGCGTTCGACGGCGACCTTCTCCCCGGACCAGTCCCACCATTCGCTGGTGCGTTTCGCGCCGCCCAGCTCCGTGGCCGTGAGGGGGCCCTCGGTGCGGAGCTGTTTGATGACGCGGTCGTAGGCGCCGTCCGGGAGTTGGTGGTTCCAGCCGGGGCGGGCTCGGTAGGCGCGGCGGCGGAAGGCGAAGTGGGGCCATTCCTCGATGGGGAGGATGCAGGCGGCGTGGGACCAGTACTCGAAGGCGTGTGTCTCCGTCCAGTAGGCCTTGTCGACCGTGGTGCGGCCCACGGCGCCGAGGCGGGCGTACGGGATGAGTTCGTGGGAGCGGGCCAGGACCGAGATGGTGTCGAGTTGGACCGCGCCCAGGTGCCGCAGGACGCCGCGGACGCCGGATCTGCGGTCCGGGGCGCCGAGGAAGCCCTGCGCCCGGAGGGCGATTCGGCGGGCCTCGTCTGCCGTGAGTTCTGTGGTGGGGCGCGGGAGGGAGGTCATGCTCCGCAGGGTAGGGGAGGGGACTGACAGGCGGGGCTGAGCTGGGGAAACGAGAGCTTGGGCGGGGGTTCACGGCGCCCGGCGGTGGTGCTGGGCGGGGGTGGGCTGCGCGACTCGGCGCTACGAGGTGCCGCTGCGCCCACCCATGCCGCCCCAGCGGCACGATTGCCCGCAGCCGTTACGAACGTGCCGGCAAGTACGGGGCCGTCGAAGGCAGGCCCAGGTCCGACGGGAGCAAGGACGCTATCCAGCAGTCGCGGCGGACTCCGTTGTTGTTGAGGGCGGATCTGAGGGTGCCTTCGAGGGTGAAGCCGGTGTGTTCGGCTACGGAGCGGGAGGCGGTGTTGCCCACTTCGGCGCGCCATTCGAGGCGGTCGAGGGCGAGGGTCGTGAAGGACCAGTGGGCGGCGGCGCGGGTGGCCTCGGTGATGTAGCCGTTGCGGCGGTGTTCCTTGGTGGCCCAGAAGCCGATCTCGCCGGTGCCGAGGGAGCGCATGGTGATGCCGAGCATGCCCGCCAGCTCCCCGGCGGGGAGGAAGAGGCCGAAGGTGAACATCGAGGCGGTGGCCCAGCCTTCGGGAACGGCCTGCTCGACGAAACCCTCCGCGTGCTCACGCAGGTACGGTGAGGGGATCGTGGTCCAGCGCTGGATGTCCGGATCCTGCGCAGCGGCGTACACCGTGTCGGTGTCGCGCCGGTCCACGGTGCGCAGCAGCAGGCGCTCGGTGGTCAGGGTGACGGGTTCCATCGGGCGATTCTGCTCGGCGGAGCGGAAGGGCGCCATCCCATTTGAGGCTGTCCTGTGGATGGCGGGGGCGGCGGAGTGGCGCGGGGGGCGCGGTGCGTGAGGAGGCGGTCACAATTCGCGCATTTCGTGGACGGAACGCGGCACCATCCGCAACGCCGACCCGTTGTCCTGGTAGCTGTCACTGCCAGACCTCCCGGCACGGCGGGGTCCTCGCTTACGATGGCCGTTGCTCAAGCTGTGATTGAAAACTGCCAACTGTCATTGAAACCGACCGTCCCAGGCCCGACCGGCAAGGAGACAAGCCCCCGTGTCCGTCCTCTCGAAGCTCATGCGTGCAGGCGAAGGCAAAATCCTGCGCAAGCTGCACCGCATCGCGGACCAGGTCAACTCCATCGAAGAGGATTTCGTCGACCTCTCCGACGCCGAGCTGCGGGCCCTCACCGAGGAGTACAAGCAGCGGTACGCCGATGGTGAGACCCTCGACGACCTGCTCCCCGAGGCGTTCGCCACCGTGCGCGAGGGCGCCAAGCGCGCACTCGGCCAGCGCCACTACGACGTGCAGATGATGGGCGGCGCCGCCCTCCACCTCGGCTATGTCGCCGAGATGAAGACCGGTGAGGGCAAGACCCTCGTCGGCACGCTGCCCGCATATCTGAACGCGTTGTCCGGCAAGGGCGTCCACCTGATCACGGTCAACGACTACCTGGCCGAACGCGACTCCGAGATGATGGGCCGCGTCCACAAGTTCCTGGGTCTGAGCGTCGGCTGCATCCTCGCCAACATGACGCCGGCCCAGCGCCGCGAGCAGTACGCGTGCGACATCACTTACGGCACGAACAACGAGTTCGGCTTCGACTACCTCCGCGACAACATGGCGTGGTCCAAGGACGAGCTCGTCCAGCGCGGCCACAACTTCGCGATCGTCGACGAGGTCGACTCCATCCTCGTCGACGAGGCCCGTACGCCGTTGATCATCTCCGGCCCGGCCGACCAGGCCACCAAGTGGTACGGCGACTTCGCCAAGCTGGTCACCCGCCTGAAGAAGGGCGAGCCCGGCCAGCCCCTCAAGGGCATCGAGGAGACCGGCGACTACGAGGTCGACGAGAAGAAGCGTACGGTCGCCATCCACGAGTCCGGCGTGGGCAAGGTCGAGGACTGGCTGGGCATCGACAACCTCTACGAGTCGGTGAACACCCCTCTGGTGGGCTACCTGAACAACGCCATCAAGGCCAAGGAGCTCTTCAAGAAGGACAAGGACTACGTCGTCATGGACGGCGAAGTCATGATCGTCGACGAGCACACCGGCCGTATCCTCGCCGGCCGCCGCTACAACGAGGGCATGCACCAGGCGATCGAGGCGAAGGAAGGGGTGGACATCAAGGACGAGAACCAGACGCTCGCCACGATCACCCTGCAGAACTTCTTCCGCCTCTACAAGCGCCACGACCACAACGGCAAGGAACAGCCCGGCCTCTGCGGCATGACCGGTACGGCGATGACCGAGGCCGCCGAATTCCACCAGATCTACAAGCTCGGCGTCGTCCCGATCCCGACCAACCGGCCGATGGTCCGCAAGGACCAGTCCGACCTGATCTACCGCACCGAGGTCGCGAAGTTCGAGGCGGTCGTCGACGACATCGTCGAGAAGCACGAGAAGGGACAGCCGATCCTCGTCGGTACGACGTCGGTCGAGAAGTCCGAGTACCTGTCCCAGCAGCTGAGCAAGCGCGGTGTCCAGCACGAGGTGCTCAACGCCAAGCAGCACGACCGGGAGGCGACGATCGTCGCCCAGGCCGGCCGCAAGGGAGCAGTGACCGTCGCCACCAACATGGCCGGTCGTGGTACGGACATCAAGCTCGGCGGCAACCCCGACGACCTCGCCGAGGCGGAGCTGCGTCAGCGCGGCCTCGACCCCGAGGAGCACATCGAGGAGTGGGCGCACGCCCTGCCCGAGGCCCTCGTCAAGGCCGAGGAAGCGGTCAAGGCGGAGTTCGAGGAGGTCAAGGACCTCGGCGGGCTCTACGTCCTCGGCACCGAGCGGCACGAGTCCCGCCGTATCGACAACCAGCTGCGTGGACGTTCCGGCCGTCAGGGCGACCCCGGCGAGTCCCGCTTCTATCTGTCGCTGGGTGACGACCTGATGCGCCTGTTCAAGGCCCAGATGGTCGAGCGCGTGATGTCCATGGCGAACGTGCCGGACGACGTGCCGATCGAGAACAAGATGGTCACCCGCGCGATCGCCTCCGCGCAGTCGCAGGTCGAGCAGCAGAACTTCGAGACCCGGAAGAACGTCCTCAAGTACGACGAGGTCCTCAACCGGCAGCGCGAGGTCATCTACGGCGAGCGTCGGCGCGTCCTGGAGGGCGAGGACCTGCAGGAGCAGATCCAGCACTTCATGGACGACACCATCGACGCGTACATCACCGCCGAGACCGCCGAGGGCTTCGCCGAGGAGTGGGACCTGGACCGGCTGTGGGGCGCCTTCAAGCAGCTCTACCCGGTGAAGGTCACCGTCGAGGAGCTGGAGGAGGCCGCCGGGGACCGGGCCGGGCTGACCGCCGAGTTCATCGGCGAGTCCATCAAGGACGACATCACCGAGCAGTACCAGGCGCGTGAGGCGCAGCTCGGCTCCGAGATCATGCGTGAGCTGGAGCGCCGGGTCGTCCTCTCCGTGCTGGACCGCAAGTGGCGTGAGCACCTCTACGAGATGGACTACCTCCAGGAGGGCATCGGCCTGCGCGCGATGGCCCAGAAGGACCCGCTGGTCGAGTACCAGCGCGAGGGCTTCGACATGTTCACCGCCATGATGGAGGGCATCAAGGAGGAATCCGTCGGCTACCTGTTCAACCTGGAGGTCCAGGTCGAGCAGCAGGTCGAGGAGGTCCCGGTCGAGGACACGAAGCCGTCTCTGGACAAGAGCGACGCGGTGCCGGCCCAGGCGGGTGCGTCCCGGCCGGAGATCCGCGCCAAGGGTCTGGAGGCCCCGCAGCGCCGTGACCGCCTCCACTTCTCCGCGCCGACCGTCGACGGCGAGGGCGGCATCGTCGAGGGCGACCTGCCCGAGGACGAACCCGTCCGCTCCGAGGCCGACGGCCTCACCCGCGCGGAGCGCCGCAAGCAGCAGGGGAAGACCAGCCGCCGCCGCAAGAAGTGAGGGTCGCTCCGTGAGGGGCGAGCGAGCACGTCCCGTGAGGGGCGAGCGGTGAGCAGTAGGCCGTGAGGCTTCGAAGGGCCGGGCACCTATGGGG